>NZ_JBAMDA010000004.1 GCF_036964665.1 Nitrobacter sp. NHB1 | reverse complement strand
TTGGCGTCTGCGAAGACGATGGCCGAATCTGCGCATTGTCCTTGCGCTATGGAACGCGCCGCCGGAACTGCTGACTGACGAATCCCTTTCAGCGCTCAAAGCCGATACTGTCGTGACTTCGGTTGAGGAGGCGGTTCGTCGTATTCACCGCATCATCGACCCCGAAGAAGCCAGGGCGGCCCAAAACGCCACCGTGCCTGACAACGACGCAGAGCGTGTCGACGTGCTAAAAGCGACCGGGGTCTTGAAGGGTGATAAACGCGAAGCTCTGGATGCACTCGCCAAGCGTGCCGCCGACGTATTCAACGCCAGCGTTGCCGTGATCACCGCTATCGATGAGGGTCGCGAATACTTCGTCGGACAGAGTGGAAAATTGCCAGACGTCATCACCGATAATGCAGGCACGCTGCTGCCGATGGACCGCGATCATGCGATCTGCAACTACGTCGTGGCCAACGACGAGACGCTAGTCGTTTCGGATATCGAGCGTGATCCGCGCTTTGCCGATAACGAGACGATCGAGCAATGGAACATGCGCTTCTACGCCGGTTCGCCGCTACGCGCAGCCGACGGTCTGATAATCGGAGCGCTGTGCATTCTCGACTCCAAACCCCGCACCCTGGAAGACAATGAAGTCGCATTGCTCGAAACGATGGCCGCCGATGTCATAGCCACCATTACAACGAGTGATGTGGACAAAGAAGCGCCGTTGAAGCTGGCTCGGACTACCTCATCTACAACGGTCGGGCAGGAGGTGCCCCATTAACGTCTACCGTCTGGAACCATCGTCCAGTTGGAAGATGTGACTTTCGCAATGGGACCGGGTCCCTCATAGCGCGTTCATTCCGCCTCGGTCGCTTTCAATGCGTCGCCCGATCGCCTACTTCTGTCCCGACGGGGCTCGCGCGTTCGATCTGGATTTTGGCTTGTTGGCTTCGTGATGGCCGACCACACAGCCCGCCGCAGCGCCCAGCTTGCCATGGCCAGCCACATGGCCAGCAACGCCGCCGACGATGGCGCCCTTGATGCACCCCTTTGCCTCCGCCGGCGAGAAGGAGGTGAGTGCCAGCAAGCAAACCGAGGCAAAAATTACTTTCATGGTCGTTCTCCGAGATCACATTGGCCCAACGGTCAAGTCCCTGGAGGAGGGCCAGTTCCGTGCGGGCCGATTTTGCTGCATTGAAGCCAGACGGATGTCCGGTCGTCTCCGGGAACACGATGAAGAGGCATCGGATTGTCGCTCGGACCCCGGAAACCTTCTCCACTTCCCCTTTTGGTTTTCGGGGACACTCAATGTTCAACTGGATTTAGCGGGCCAGGCAAAGTTGTTTCATCGAAAAACTCCTGCGACGGCCGTGTCCCTATTACAGGTTTTCCATTGATCCTCCGTTTGTTCCATGAGCCAACCGCACTCTTACGAATAGGACGGGTTAGTGCCTAATTGCTCGTACAATCGCGATCAGTATGCAGGCCCCGATAAATCCAGCGATCAGATAGCCGATCCACCCCCCAAAACTAATGCCGAGCATACCGAACACGGCACTGGCAATGGCCGCTCCGACAATACCGAGCACGATATTCATCAAGACGCCCATGTTGCTTTTCATGAACATCTCGGCAAGCCATCCAGCGATACCGCCTATGATGATTGCCGCTAACCAGCCCACTCCTGCGCTTTCCATTTCATATCTCCGAAGGTGTTAAGGTCATAAGCGAATGCCTGATCAGAAGAGTCTTATGATCAGAGCACCTCAGTTCCGTGAGGCGCTACGGTCGATGACTAGTTGTAGGAACTGTATTTGAACTGCTGCATGGATTTCAGTTGCTCCTTGTCCCGCTCATGACCCCGTGAACTGGACGCCATTTTCGTCGGAATTTCGCGCTGGTTCCAAGGCGACCGATGTAAGCCGGTCGAGAATTTGTATCAGCGTTAATGTCGCCGAGCTTTTCGCTTTGCTCATTGTAGCGTTCACGCCGATGAGTTTCGAAGCTCGTCACATTTCTGTGTGGGAGACCAACGCCGGGGTTGGCTGCCGTAGCAGCTAGGGCGGTATTGGGATCTCGTGGAGTAAGGGTTTGTGCGAAGGCACTGCCCGCCATCATACTGCACGCCAGGATCTCGCTCGAGGCGAAACGAATACGCATCAACCTATCCCGGTTTGAGAATCTGCCTATCCAGCACAAGCCTAACTCCGAATGAAGGTTCCATCGGGTCATTGATTTATTCATTCTTCCCGCTCGACCTCCATCTCTATCACTACATTTCACGCGACCCGCTGGGCTATGATCCATGGCCACAAGCGCTTCGGCAGCGGGTTGAATTGCGATCCTAAGCTGCACATGCCCATCGGCCAACCCGATCGATCTTTCTGTGCAGCACGTCTCCCCGATCGCCAACTGGATCATGCGGCTGGTGCTGCCATGGATCGTTCCGGTGCGCTGCGACGCAACGCTGCGGAAATTTGCCTACTATCGTCAGATGTGGTGACTGCCAGAACGGTGGCCCGGAGGCCGCCATTTTTGTTTTCAGCCTATGTTTTGTCGTGAGTGTGCATCCATCAGACCGTGAACCTACGCCAGCGCGGTCTCCGCTTCGGTGCTCGCGATGCGCGTCGTAGACATCTGCCATCCATCGCCGGTTCGCAGCTTTTCCAGCTGCTCGCGCCGGTCACGATGCAGCGACGCGTAGCCGGTGATGCCCTGTCCGCGAGGACGAACTTGTCGATATCCTTGAGGACCGGAAATTTGACGCCACCGATACGGAGGCGTGAGCAGCGCGCCAAGCTCTCGCGCGGCAATGACGTGGCCAAGACCATGGACTACATGTCATGCTACAGATTCATTGCAAGGTGGGTCTTTCAGTGTCGCCAGTTATCTCGACCAGCCCGGCTTCGACCAAGTGCTCGGCCTCCAACTTGGGCCTACCGCGAATCAAACCCTGGGATATTGATGGTGCAGTCCGCCCAGAATCGGACGACAGCTAATGCATCCGGCTGTCTCGGCGAGGCGTAACATCGGCGCGCCCTTGTTTAATGACAAATGGATGCGCGTGCCGTTGTAGTAATACCACGATATGATCGACGCATTCCTTTGCGGATCGATCTGATCAGCCGTTCGGCGTATGCGTTTTGTCAGGGTGAGCGAGGAGATCTCGGACGATCTCGAATGCCTGCCGATGGATCGAACCCGGCGTATGAATATTTCGCCATATGCGCCATCGCGATCCCGGATCAGGTAACGAGGGATTTGCTCCCAGCCTGTGCCTACCGCAAATCAAACCCTGGCATATCGATGGTGCTGTCCGCCCAGACTCGGACGACAGAGAATGCGTCTGGCTGTTTCGGCGGCGCGTGACATCGGCGCGTCCTCGTTTAATGACAAATGGGTGCGCGTGCCGTTGTACAACACGACGACAGAACGCCCACGGGACCGAGGAGCGCGAGCTTCTTTATCCGTGGCATCCATGGGCCGGATGCCTGGTCCATATTCATGAGGTCATCGAGAAGGCTGGCGGAGAAGTTTTCCGGTGCAGCCTCATTGGTCGGGCATCCGCGCGATGGCTGGAGATTCCGGCGTGGATGTTCGATCGGGCGGCCTGGTGTGTCGGCGCCGCACCCTATGTTGACATTGCGGTGCTGACCGCCTTGGCAACGCTGCTGCAGGATGTGACGTCCGTTTCGGGCGCACCATCGCAATTGCGGGATTCAAGCGCAGCATTGGGCTCTCACGACACGAATCGGGGAGATGTCCATGCCACGCCCGCCTACCGCTCATCGCCATCCTCACAGCAATGCACGTCAGTTCGATCTGTTCTGCGACCCGCCCTACGCCGCGGCGCAGACGCCGCAATGGCAGGCGTTGCCCGCCGAGACGCGCCATACGCTGACGAAGCTGCTGGTCCGCCTGATCTTCGGCCACGCCGACGGCGACCTCGTTCGGGAACGGGAGGAGATGCGTCATGATGTCTGAGAAGATCAGGCCGCACCATCTGGAGCGCAAGGCGATCCTGTATGTCCGGCAGTCCTCCGCCCATCAGGTTCTCCACAATCGCGAGAGCAGCGCCTTGCAATATGCGATGCGCGATCGTCTGACGGCGCTGGGCTGGTCTCGCATCGAAACGGTCGATGACGATCTCGGGCGCTCGGCGGCGGGCGGCGTCGCGCGCGCCGGCTTTGATCGAATGGTGGCCGAGGTCTGCCTGGGCAAGGTCGGTGCGGTCGCGGCGCGGGAAGTCTCGCGTTTCGCCCGCAACAGCCGCGACTGGCAGCAGCTGATCGAGATGTGCCGCGTCGTCGATACCGTGCTGATCGATCAGGAGATGGTCTATGCGCCGCGTCAGGGCAACGACCGGCTGTTGCTGGGATTGAAGGGCAGCCTCAACGAGTATGAGCTCGATCTTCTGCGCCAGCGTTCCCTGTCGGCCCGCTATGAGAAGGCCCGGCGCGGCGAACTCATCGTCGCGGCCCCGGTCGGCTTTGTGAAGGTCGGCGACAGGCTCGAGAAGGATCCCGATCGCCGTGTCCAGGAAGCCGTCATTCTGGTCTTCGACAAGGTCGCCGAGCTCGGCAGTGTCCGGCAAGCCCTGCTCTGGTTCATCGAGCATGGGCTGGACTTGCCCGCCAAGCGCAACAACGGTGACGTGGTCTGGCGCAGGCCCAATTATGCGACCATCCACCGGATGATCGAGAACCCGATCTACGGCGGCGCCTACGCCTATGGTAAGAGTCGTGTCGCGACAGGATATGACGCAGCAGGCGTGATCCGACCCAGCCGCCGTCGTAAGGCGCGAGCCGAATGGCTGGCGCTGATCCCAGGCGTCCATGTGGGTTACGTCAGCTGGGAGCGGTCGGAGGCGATCCGCAAGATGGTGCGCGACAACATGCCCACAGGCCGACATCACGGAGCGCCGAAGCACGGCGACGCTTTGCTCGCCGGCCTTGTCCGCTGCCGGCGTTGTGGACGCAAGCTGACGATTCGCTACACCGGCGCCAAGCATAACATTCCGCGCTATTCCTGTTGGCGGGGTTCGCTCGACAATGGCGAGCCACGCTGCATCGCATTCGGAGGATTGCGTGTCGACGACGCCATCGAGGAAGCTCTTCTGCGGGTTGTCGAACCGGGAGCGATAGCTACGGCCGTCGAGGCCGAAGCACAAGCGGCCAACCGCCGCGATCAGGTTCGTGAGGCGCTGGTGCGCGACCTCGAGGCGGCGCGCTACAGCGCCGATCGGGCATTCCGGCAGTACGATGCCGTCGATCCGCAGAACCGCCTGATCGCGGCGGAACTGGAGTTGCGATGGAACGGCGCGCTCACACGTGTCGGCGAGATCGAGATCAGGATTGCCGCGCATGATGCCGCGACATCGGCACCATCACGGGCGCCAGTCCACCTCGCCGCGCTGGCCGCTGATCTCAAGGCGGTCTGGTCGGCGCCGTCGACCGACGCGAGGCTCAAGAAGCGAATCGTGCGCACCGTCATCCACGAGGTGGTCGCCGATATCGATGACGAAGCGTCAGAGATCGTTCTCCTGACCCATTGGATGGGCGGCGTTCATACCGAACTGCGCCTGCCGAGGCGCCGCCGCGGACAGCGCAATAGCATCTCCGCCGACATGCTGGCCGCCGTCCGCCAACTGGTTCTCATCGCCAATGATGATCTGATCGCCGGCATTCTCAACCGGAACGGCCTGGTGACCGGCCACGGCAATCGCTGGATACGGGAGCGGGTCACCGCGCTCAGGTCGCATCATAAGATCCCGGTCTTTCGGCCGGCGCCGGATGGGAACGAGCCATGGCTTAATCTGAACAAGGCGGCGGGTTTGCTCGGCATTGCACCGAAGACGCTTAGGCTCGCCGCCGCAGCGGGCGAGATCGAGGCGGGTCATCCTCTGCCGGATGGTCCTTGGATCTTCAGCCGATCAACGCTCAGCGAACCGGCGGCTCAGCGCCTCGTTCGTCGCGCGAGGCAAAACCCAAATCACCCCACGGGATCGCATCCAGATCAGCAAAGCCTCTTCTCTCCAATCACATAGACAGATGTGTGTTATGAAACAGGATTGTAATAGCTCATGTACGTACGAGAGTAGCACATGGCACAGATGGCGTTCGCCGAATACCACGATATGATCAACGCATTCCCTGCGGATCGATCCGATCAGCCGTTCGGCGTATGCGTTTTGCCAGGGTGAGCGAGGAGACGTCGGGCGATCTCGAATACCGATGGACCGAACCCGACACATGAATATTTGGCCGTATGCGCCATCGCGGTCCCGGATCAGGTAACGTAGCGCGATCAGACGACAAAGAAGGCGGTTGATGCGTTGTTTCCGGCTAATCCGTTGCCGGGTTCGCAAGGCGAGATTTCCGATGCGGTCGGAGAGCTTGCGAGGCGCAACGTATGGGCTGCTCGCCAGCTTGGACGGACCCACGCGGAATCCATGTTCAATGAAGCGACCCAGCGCCTCGCATCAGGGCCTAATCAATCGGACGGGGCAAAATTCGCGGCACAGCTTCGGGGCAACTCGCAGCAGAGGCGCCGTCCCGCGGCGATACCGGACAGTCAAATTCTGTCACTCATAGCGGGATGTAACTGCACTCTTGTTGACGCCGCTTACGGTGAGTCTGAGAACCTCTGTCGATCCTAGTGAAAAGGGGACGCATATGGATCAGGTGAGTAGCTTCCCCGCGGTCTCATCGGACCGTTTCGCTAACCCGCCGCTAGCAGGTGCCCGGTCTGACGGCGCGGCAAACGCCTCGTCGGCGAACTCAACTGGATTGCCGACGGCGGAAGAGCGGCAAAGTGACCGGAGGAAGCGCTGGGTGGCTTCCATTCCGTCACGCGAGACGCGCGGTGCGAGCGCTTGTCACAAACGGTGCCGGGGCCGAGACGTTCCACGTCCGGAGATATGTGGTCAGCGTCTACCCCTTTGAGGGTTCTCGGTATTGACGTTCATTCTTAGCACCTCTTGCAATCGCCTATCCACCTCCGCCTGCATTCTCGGGTTGGCGGCCATGGCAACCACTTGCCCGCTCTCGTCGCGGCGCACATTGGCTGCGCAGCCGTAAGCCCGCAGAAGCTGTTCGACGGCCACGATGCTGATTGCTGGCTGAGCCTGCTGCGGGGGCGCCGGCACGTGCATCTGCAATCCTTCAGGCCGAATGTCTTCTATCCTTGGTCCTACGTCCTCTTCTCTCGGCCTGCTTTTTGTTCTGGTCCTACCGGTTGTTCTGGTCCTGCTGTTGTTGGTTGTTTTGGTTGGCCTGGGGGCTCTATTTTTCGTCGACATGTTCAAGTCCTGTTCTCGCTCACCATCGCGCCGACCCCTTAATGAGGAGTAACGGCGGGTTCTGATACGACGCTAATTCGTTCTCAAAGAACGAATCGTAATCGAGAAAATCCACTTGGAGAGTCTTAACGGCAGGTTGCCTATCTTTCTTCCTCCATCGTTACCGCGACATTTCCATTCGCCGACAACCTCACCTTGTTGCCTTCCACACCAACGATAAGACCCTTATCGATGAAATGGTGATGACCCTTATGCGCACCCTCACCGCTGTCCTTCTTGGTTAGCTTAATCCTTCCACCTTCAACCTTGTCCACTGTGCCCACATGAGCCCCATCGGCGCCGATGACTTCCATATGCTCTTTGATTTCCATAACCGTCTCTCTTGTGCGCATGACAAGGCTTGATGAGAGAAACGGTTCCACCCTCTGGCTCTGTTCCGTTCCCAAAGAACGAATCGGTAGCTCGGCCAAAGGTGCTTAGGGGCAGATGCGATGAACTGCTACTGTCCCCTGCTCGCTGCGATGTGTTCCAGTTTGGAAACGATGAGAACGGCAGGCCTCAATTCGGGCGTGGCGTGCCTGAAGTCGCGCTTCCTCAGGCGTGGAATTGCGCCAGGAGGGAGGTGGTACAATTTGACGGATCTCCAATTAAATCTATTGCATGCATTTCAGAATGTGGCCGTCGGGGATTGGACCATGCTTCCGCTCCCATAAAACAATCTGCTTTCGCGCGAAGTTTTGACGCGCCCTCCCCTGAGGCTAGCATTCGGCGTCACCTTAATCTCGAACCGTTCGCCGCTCGCACCGAGAGCTAAGGCGGAATCTGGGTGACGACGATTGATTGAAGGCGGCGTATCGAGGCGGGTGTCCAAGCCTGCCAGAACCTCCCCGAAAGGAGCGATACGCCATGTCGATAGATAGCACTGTCATTGCCTTCCGCCAGCCTGACGCCATCGACGATCCACTGACTGAACTTGCCCGCGAAGGTGCCCGCCGAATGTTGGCTCAGGTGCTGATTGCCGAAGCCGACGCCTTCGTCGCCATGTGGAAGGACGTAAAGTTGGCGGATGGTCGCGGCCGCATCGTGCGTCACGGCCATGGTCCGCATCGCGCGATCCAGACCGGAGTCGGACCTGTCGAGGTCCGTCGCGCCAAGGTGCGCGATCGAGGCGACGTGGAGGCGGAGGAGAAAATTCGATTTTCCTCGGCGATCCTGCCGAAATGGGCGCGGCGGACGAAGAGCCTCGATGCGCTGTTGCCGGTTCTCTACCTACGCGGAGTGTCGACCGGCGATTTCCAGGAGGCCCTCGCTGCCCTATTAGGCAAGGACGCGCCGAACTTGTCGCCGGCCGTGATCTCGCGGCTGACGGCGGAGTGGCAGGCGGATTACGACGCCTGGCAGAAGCGCGATCTCTCGGCACGGCGATACGTGTACGTGTGGGCGGACGGGGTCTACCTTCAGGCCCGGATGGAAGATAACGCCGAGTGATGGAGTGGATGCCCCCTCCCGACGGCATCGCGATGTGCCAAGGTGGCGATGTTTGCGCATCCCACGAACGGAGAGAGCATCCATGGAGCAGAATAATATCATCGGTCTCGACCTTGCAAAGCGGACCTTCCAACTGCATGGAGCCCGTTGCGACGGTAATGTTGCTTTCCGGAAGAAGCTTTCGCGCGAGCAGATGCTCACTTTCCTGGCCGAGCAGCCCCGCTGCATCGTCGCATGGAGGCCTGCGGGAGCGCGCATCATTGGGGCCGGGCGATCCGCGACATTGGACACGAGGTGCGCCTGATTCCGCCCGTTTATGTCAAACCCTTTGTCAAGCGCCAGAAGAACGACGCCGCGGACGCAGAGGCGATCGCTGAAGCGGCGAGTCGGCCGACCATGCGTTTCGTGGCGGTGAAGACTGAGGAGCAACAGGCGCGCGCCATGCTGTTTCGTACCCGCGATCTTTTGGTCCGTCAGCGGACCCAGTTGATCAACGCCTTGCGCGGCCATCTGGCCGAACATGGGATCGTGGTCCACAGGGTTCGGCGAAGCTGACGTTGCTCGCACAGACGATCGAAGACACGGGACAGTCCCTGCCCATTCTCGTCATCGAACTCGCGCGCATCTGTCTCGACCAAGTCGATCGGCTGTCGAAAAAGATCGCCGAACTCGAAAAGGCTACCGCCCACGAAGCCAAGCGCAGGGCGATGACGCGGCGATTGCAGACTATGCCGGGCGTGGGGCCGATCACCGCCATGGCGATCGAGACCTTCGCGCCGCCGATGGAGGTCTTCAATCGAGGTCGCAACTTCGCCGCGTGGCTTGGGCTCGTTCCCCGCGAGCATTCGACCGGCGGCAAACAAATTCTCGGGAAAACCTCGAAGATGGGCCAGCGCGACATCAGGCGGCTGTTGATCGTCGGCGCCATGGCGGTGGTGCGAGCGGCCTGCCGGAAAGGAGCGCCGGAAGGAACGTGGCTCCATCGCATGCTGGCGCGCAAACCGCGGATGCTTGCGGCAATCGCGCTCGCCAACAAGATGGCTCGCTCGATCTGGGCCATGCTGGCGAAGGCGAAGGATTATCGAGATCCTATGGCTGCTGCGGCCTGATTGAAAATCAGCCAAAGCAACCGGAGGACCGTCGGGCGTGTAGGAAGGTCGATGAACGGTAAGGTCAAATTGATCGGTTAGATCTGGGTCTGGAAACGCATTAGCATGCATCGAGCTCGACAGCTCGCCCGAGTGATTTGCGCCAGGTCCGCTCATCTCCATACCGGCCAGCGGTCGGAACAGGCTGCGTACCAAGGCCTGATACATGACCGCATCCGATCACGCGATCCAAACCGCTCAAAAAACTTCTTGCGCGAACGGGGGCATCCATACATGCATGCTGGTGCTGATCGGCGCAACGCCTGAAGGCAGGAACTTGTCGGCTTTCAGACTGGAGTCCGCGAGAGCGCGCAGAGCTGGCGTGAGCTGCTCATCGACATCAAGCAGCGTGGGCTCGAGATCGCGCCGGACCTCGCGGTCGGCGACGGTGCGCTGGGCTTCTGGAGGACGATCGAGGAGGCCTTTCCCGCTACCCGGCACCAGCGCTGTTGGGTTCACAAGACGGCCAACGTGCTGAACAAGATTGCGCTCTCGGTCCAGGTCAACATGAAGGCAGACCTGCGTGAGATTTACGGCGGGCCGACCCGCGCGGCAGCCGAGGTCGCGATCGACGTATTCGCCGAAAAATACGGCGCCAAGTACGACAAGGCGGTTGTCTGCCTGACCAAGGACCGGGAAACTCTGCTTGCCTTCTTCGACTTCCCTGCCGAGCACTGGGACCATCTGCGCACGTCAAACCCGATCGAGAGCGTATTCGCGACAGTGCGTCATCGAACCGTGCGGACAAAGGGCGCGCTATCGGCAAAGACCGCCAAGCTCATGGTGTTCAAACTCGTCAATGCCGCCGCGAAAACATGGCGCCGATTGAACGGCGAGAACCAGTTGCCAAAGGTCGTTCAAGGCGTCAAATTCAAAAACGGAATCGAGGTCACTAAAATGCCGGCTCACCACGCCGCCTGATCAACCTCGTCACCCAAAATCCCGCATAGCTCGCTGCGCGGTGAGGAGAATATCTCCGAGCTGTGCGCCGCGAAGGCATTGCCGCCTCGATGTATAACGGCTGGTCGAAGGAATTCCGCGAGGCTGGCAAGCGTCGGTTGGCGGGTGACACGGCATGCGCCGCAACGTCTGGCGAGGTGAAGGATCTTCGTCGTGAGGCCATCGCCTTGAAGCCTCGATACAGACACGCCAGGCTCAAGGCAGGCTGCGACAAGACGGTCCTTCGATGCGGGGTCGTATCGGCGGCGGCCATTCCGACCAACAAGCATCACCCGCAGTCTTTGATCATCGTCTTTCATGATTGGTGTCCACCTATTTTGGTGGACACCTCATGCATCAGAGCAATCAAAAGCAAAAGGTGCACAGAAACTCGCGCTTACATCGCTTCAGCGGCCATCGCGTTTGCGACAACCCGCAGGTGCGCGGCGATCACCTGGAAGAAGCGGTGTGGGATCAGGTCAAAGGTCTCCTGGAGGATCCGCACCGCGTGGCCGGGGAATATCGCCGCCGCCTCCTTGCGGCCCGTGACCAAGTCCGTGAACCGGAGGAGATCGTCCGCCTCTAACGACAAATGGCCACCTTGCGTCGTGGTATCGGCCGGCTGATCGACAGCTATGCCGAAGGCATCATCGACAAGGCGGAATTCGAACCGCGTATCGCTGGTCTGAAACGCCGCTTCTCACAGTTCCAGGAGCGGCACCAAGCGGCGGTCGAAGTGGCCGAGAACGAATGCGAGCTCTCACTCCTCATCAGCCGTCTGGAAGACTTCTCAGCCAAGGTGAAAGAGGGCTTGCCCACCTTGATAGATCGGCATGCGGCAGATCATTCGCACCGTGGTTCGCCGGGTCGAAATCGACGACGCGCACGTCGAGATCGTCTTCAGGGTTCCCCCACTCGAGGGCCCAACTGGCTCAAAATCACCAAGCCAGGCGACCAGTTCCACGCAACATTGTACAGCGGATCGTTGAAAGAACCTTCGCATGGCTGGGCCGCTGTCGTAGATTGGCAAAGGATTTCGAGGCAACCATTGCCAGCGCAGTTGCTTGGCTCTCGTCGCCCACATCCGCACCCTCACGCGACGACTCGCAAGAGCTTGAAATCAAATGCAATCATTATGAGTTAGACTCTAAGACGGATTCCGAGGTTAGTTACGCCGCCAGACTCTCTTCGTTTTCCTGCCTAGCATATCCCTCGTCAGGCGTCCTGCCGTCGAAAGTGAGACGGTGACCGTGGTTGAGATGTAGGGGGCGTGGCCGAGCAGAGCGCATATCCCGGACGACCAGACCTATTGGTCAACGAGGATGGTGAGAAGCAACGAGGAATCCTCAATTCCCCGCAACGAGTGCCTCTCGCCGCCGTCGAGATAGATCCACTGGCCGCTGCGGAGTTCCAGGCTGGAGTCGGCAAACCCGAGCAGGGGCTCTGTTATTTGTAATTCAATTGCATTACATTATCGCTTGAGGTCAAGGAGGTGATCATGGCCGCGAATGCTCTTGTCCAGACCCGTATTGACGCCGAAGTCCGCGACCGCGCAACTGCGGTGCTCGAGGGCATGGGGCTGACGGTCTCGGATGCCGTGCGCATCCTGCTCACGCGGACCGCCAACGAGGGCGTGCTGCCGCTTGAGCTCGTCACGAACAGCGAGGTCCACGACGCCTGGTTCCGCGCGAAGGTGCGCGAGGCGCTGGAGGATACCCGGCCCGATATCCCTGAGGATCGGGCTGAGGCGCATTTCGCCGAACGGCGCGCGGCAGCCGCGCACCGGGCGGACAAACTGAAGTCGTGAAGCTCGTCTGGTCCGCATTCGCGCTCGCCGATCGCGATGGCATCTTCACCCACATCGAAGTCGAGAACCCTCGAGCAGCCATCGCGATCGACGAGCGAATTGCAGCCTCCGCGCGCCGGCTTGCCGATTTCCCGGAAAGTGGCCGCCCCGGCCGCGTTGCCGGCACGCGAGAACTCGTTATCGCTGGTACTCCCTATGTCGCGGCCTATATCGTCACCGAACGCGCGATCCGAATCTTACGTGTTCTGCACGGCGCCCAGAAATGGCCTGACGAGCTTCCGGAGGGTTGAGGAATGCGCGGCGGCTGGCACTCAGGGGGGGCGCGCTTGCCCCTGCGTGATCGGCTACGCGGAGATCGCGATCCGATGCAGCTCGCCCTGGCAGCACTGGCAGGTCTTGTCATCGATGTCGACGACGATCTCAACCCGCGGCAGATGCGCCGGCGGGGAGCCTCGGTTGCTCCGGCCAGCGTCTCGCGTCATTAGCGGAAGATCATACTTTTGTCCGTGCTTGTCGACCCAGTCGCGATAGTCGTAGCGCGCGCCGGGAAAGCCGGCATAAAGAAGGCAAAGGTTGCCGTTGCCCGCAAGATCGCCGTCATTCTGCACTGCATCCGGGTTGATGGTACTTCCTTTGAATGGGGATAGGCCGGCGCCGCCTGATCTATCGGCCAGTTCCTGACCCGGTTCACCGGGCCAGTGATGTCCCGCTGGGACGGTGGTTGTGACGACCTCGTTCATTCGGCTGGTGGCGACTCTGTCGCACTCCGCTGCAGACGTTGAGGCGTCCGACCCGGACATCATCATGAGGCGCTTGGCGACCTCGGAAAGGGCCCATGACCCCAGTGCCGGCATCTCAAGGAAGCTTGACAACGTCACGCAATTAAAGGGCCGAATGACACTCCAACTCCAGTGGCACATGCGGCACTCGTCCACGACGGACTAGTACCCGCATTTCGGGCAGTTGTTCCAGCCTTGCGCGACCAGCGGATGCTTTGGATTAGAGGCCGGTTCGTTCATATGGCTGTTGTTCGTACGTCGAGGTCCGCGTCTTGGCCTTGGCGTACTTCTTCATTTCCCAGCAAATAGCAGTCGCCATGAGCAGGTCGAGATGGTTGGTGAAGTGTCCGACCCGACCCCACCCGAGGTCGTCGGCGTCGGTAAAGGTAAAGCTCTTCATCTCGAGCAGAATGCGCTCGTCCCGGATAAGCAGATGGCCGTCCTCGATCGCCGTGCGAAGGTCATTGAGTAACGAGTATTTAGTCGCGCCGTTGGTCTCAAGCCCAACTGCCCGCTCCCCAGCGGCTGGTCGCTCAGACGGTCCAACGACACCTGCCGATATATTACGTTCGTATCATAGATCATCTTGAGCGTGGTAAGGCACGAGCCGCCACTCTCGCTGTTCTTCTCGGGCGCTATGAGGCAGGAACCGAACAGGTCGGCTTGCCGTTTAAGCTCATTGAACTGGTCTGCGGGAATGAGATTGTTCGCGTAGGACCCGACCTGCCGGGCGGGTATCGTCGAGAAGTCTATGAGGACCGCCGTGCTATGGTCGTTGCAGTTGCCTTTGCCGGTATCAGCCCCTATCGCGTAGCGATGCGCGGGATTGTATTCCTCCCAAAGGAAAAGGCCGGCTTTCTCGCTCGACGGCTGGCTGCACTGCGCGATAAGCCGCTCGATCGTGGGGCGGTCGAAGAACGGGGAACCGGCCGCGACTGGGTCCAGGAGCATTTCGACCTCGTAGACGCACCGGCCTCCGGCGTTCAGCTCCCGCCCCTTTCCTTCAAGCGATATCTTGCGTTTGCTCGGGTCAGAGATATCAGCATTGACGGCGGCAGCGTCAGCATCGGTTTTGACGTATTTGTCGGGCCAGGCCGGCTCTCCCTGTCAGTCGGTGATGAGGACAAAGCGCGACCGTCGGCCCGATCCGTTCACGGCTTTGCGCACGTATCCCATGACTCCCGCTTCGAGTATGAAATTTCCGAGAGTAAGCGACACCCCGTGCCCGGCCATGCCGCCTTTTGCCTCGTCGAGAAGCCGGATGATCTTCTCGGTAATGGCTGGACTGTCCGCCGTGACGGCGTTTTCGAGGTCGTCCCGGAGGATGAAATCAGGGCGATGCTGCTGGTAGAGGCGCCCGCGCATCGGCGTAAGGGCCGTATGCGCCTCGACCCGTATGCGGTTGTTCGTCACGAAGTTCGACACCCGTTCGAGCGTGGCCTCGTCCTTTGTACGTGCTTGATTGTAGAGCTGGCCGAAGTCGGCAATTAAGAGGCCGTTGGTCTGCAGCTCGGTCACCACGTCGAACAGGATGCTCTCGGCGTTCTGCTTGTCGTAGCAGTCGACGTTGACGTAGAGCCGCTCGCCCCAATGCGATACGTCCTCGTCCTGCTTGCGGAGCGCGTCGCAACGTTCGCACCCGAGCCGAGTTTACGCACAACACAGGAAAGGACTGTGTGACAAACAGGAGCGTCAAAAATGAATTTTAAATTATTGGCTGCGGCCCGCCATCATCACTGGTTTCTCGGCTCCCGCGTTCGCGGCGAACTCATACTATGTCGTGCAAGATTCCACGACGAAGAAATGTACAGTCGCACATGAAAAGCCAATGACAACTACATCTGTGGTGGTTAGCCCGGCTGGCAAGGTCTATAAGACAGAGGCCGATGCCGAAGCACTATGAAGACAATTACTACTTGTGAAAGCAAGTAAGTCTTTGGTGTTTTTGGGTGGCCGGGAAGTCATCCGGCCACCTGAATTCTTGAGGTCCAGGCTTCCTTGGTGGCGCTGGCTGTTGGGATGGACGATGAGGCCGGTGCATGTACCCACTTGGACATAGCTGGATCGCGGCGGCTGTCTGAAAGCAGCTTCGGACATGATCGACGATGCAGACTTAACCCGGTCGTACCTAAACGCATTTGCGAACCATTGGGAGTGTGAAGCGACCGCTACGCGGCGCCCCGGCTTTTCCCCGGTGTTTCGTTGAGCCTGGCCCAGCATCCACATGTACTGGAGCGCTCTACAGCTTCGGGACTGCCCTTCAATACCTTGAAGATCGTGCTCTTGCCGTCCCGCCAGAAACGGATATTGAAGCGGCGTCGCCCCAGCCGCAGATCGGTGAGCGTCACGTCCGGCAACCAATCAGGCAAGGCAGGATCGACATACAGCTTGCCGCGCGGTGCCTCCTGTTGTAGAGGCCCAACATGGCCTGCAGCAGCATGAAGGGGGCTCCCGCCGCCCAAGCCTGCGGAACGTTGGCGCCGAGATACTGCACGGGGAAGCTCCTGGGGTCGTGCTGCAGTGATTCACTTTCCGGGAGCAAAACTCGGCGGGGCATTCTGTCAACAAGCGATGAACGGAATGGTTCAACGTCGGAAGCTTCAACACCGACCGCCCAGGGGGCGTATCGCGGATGCTGGGGGTATTGTTCAAGCGGTCGCTCGCCTTGCGCAATGACCTTGACTTGCTGCCGGAGGAATACGACCTGACCGGCGTTGCCTGGTCGGCAATTGTCCCCCGGCTACGGATTGCGCTCTCTATATCGGAAGACGACTTTGCCGGTGACGCTCAGGCACGCCGTGAACTGGCGATAGCGACCAGACCCGCAACGCCGATAATCAATGCGCACGCGATCCCCGCGCGCAGTCGCACCGGATCGAAACCCGCCACGTCGCGCCGCGCAGACCGGTCGAAACGGCCGTGGACTCCGGGATCAGATGGAACGGGTTCAAACAAATTGTCCCGTCGATCCGGCTGAGCCAATTCCGCAGTCATTTGCCCACTGTAACCCTCGCTTGCGAGAATCCGGTCGCCCAACAACGGCAGCAACATTGCGCCGAAGATGGCCTTCAGCGCCGATCTGCCGATCCAGAGTTCACGCGGAGCCTCAAGCGCGGCGCGCACGATCTCTTTTGCTATGGCCTCCGGCTGATAGATTGGCGGCACCGGTTGCAATTTGCGCGGCATCCGCGACCGAGCCCAATCGAACTGCGGCGTGTTGACGGCTGGCAGTTGGACCATGGTCAGGCGGATGCGGCTTCGCTCGTGATCGAGTTCACCGCGCAGCGCGTCGGTGAAGCCGCGAATGGCGAACTTGGCCCCGCAATAGGCCGACTGTAACGGGATGGCGCGATAGCTAAGCGCGGAGCCCACCTGAACGATCGTGCCGCGGTTGCGGGGCCGCATGTGCTTGAGCGCGGCCATCGTGCCGTAGACCTGTCCGAGGTAAGTGACTTCGGTGACCCGGCGAAACTCGTCCGGTATGATCTCCTCGACCGGCGCAAAGATCGTGACCATTGCGTCATTGACCCAGACATCGATACGCCCCCACTCTGCTATCACCTGATCTGCCGCAGCAAACACCGCGCCGGCATCCGCGACATCCAGTGGCAACACGAGAGCGTGACCTCCAGCCGCTTCCAGTCCCGTCGCGCGCCCTCGAGGCCTTCTTTCCCGCGCGCAATCAAGGCCACGTTCCAGCCCTTCTGCGCGAAAGCGATTGCCACCGCGCGGCCCACGCCGGCGGATGCGCCGGTAACGACCACTGTGCTTCGGTTGGACATTCTGGCTACCTCCGTCTGTCTCAATGGTTGCGAGAGAGCGATTGTTCCCCGCGCGTCGTTTGCGGGTGAGCGTTCCCGAATTGACGGCTGGCGATCACATCGGTGAGGGTCAGGACAAACAGGATGGTGAGCCAGAATACGCCAGCGGCCGCGGCAAGCCTGATGAGCGAAGGCGAGTTGCCAAGCCCCATGAAGATCACGATGACAAGCGTAACTTTGATCCCGGCGATCGCGAGTGCGATCACCACGTTGAAGTCACCAAGGGGAAGACGGGCAGCGCCAAACGTGAGCGCCAGCAAGATCAGGAGCGCCAGCCAGACGAGGCCGTTCTTTCGCCAAATCGCGTATGTTTGCGCACTCATGATCGTCCCATGAGATAAATCAAAGGATAGAGAATAATCCAGATCACATCGACGAGATGCCAGTACAACGCGGTTACCTCGACCTGCGGATTCTCGCGCAACTCAACCCTGCGCAACGCGCCGAATATCGCAAGGCGCCCGACCAGGCCGAGGCCGACGCTGAGATGGACCGCGTGAACCGCCGTCATGATCCAGTAGAGTGCAAAGAAGATCTGCGCCGCGGGTTCTTTCAGTGCAAAATTGACGCCGGGTACGAGGTGCTTACCGATGTCCTCTGCATACTCGAAGCCCTTGAATACCAGGAACATCAGGCCAAGCACCACAGTGGCTCCGAGCCCCCAGATCGCAAGGCGTCGCATATCGGCCTCGGCCGCCTGGGCGGCCACCGCCATGGTGAGGCTACTTGTCATCAGGACGGCCGTATTGACTGTGCCGTACCAGAGGTCGGTTTCCCGACCGGCGATGGTAAAAACATCTGGATTGGCGACACGGTAAGCCGTGTAGAGCAGCAACATGGAGCCGAAGAACAGCAGTTCGCTCGCAAGAAATACCCAGATGCCAAAGGTCGCGCCTTCACGCTGCCGCGTGAGTTCCTTCCATGGCGGTCGAAGGACGTTGGTTGGCGTTGTCACGCCGGATCTCCCTCAGTGCGGTAGTTATCTTCGCCGTGTTCCGGGGCGAAGCCCTCCGGGTGGTAGCGATAAGGACCTTCTTCGACATGAGGCGTTGCTGCGAAATTCTCCCGTGAAGGAGGCGAGCTTGTCTTCCACTCCAGACCGGTGGCGTTCCAGGGATTTCGGCCCGCACGGGCGCCCCAGATCAGGGACCACGTCAAATAAAGCGGCGGCAAAAGGTAGGCGGCGGCAAGCACAAAAGCTCCCGCCGAGGACAGGACATTGTAGAGCTGAAACTCGGGCGGGTAGACATGGTAGCGCCGCGGCATTCCCAAATAGCCAACGATGAATTGCGGAAAGAACGTGAAGTTGAAGCCAAAGAACATCAGGATAGCGGCAAAGCGCGCCCAAACATCGGGATACAAACGTCCGGTAATCTTCGGCCACCAGTAGTGCAGCCCGGCAAAAAAAGCCGAGACCGTGCCGCCGACCATGATGTAATGGAAGTGCGCGACCACGAAGGTGGTATCGGTGACGTGAACATCGACCGGGATCGACGCGAGGAATAGTCCGGTCAGACCGCCGATCGTGAACAGCCCCAGAAAGCCCAGCGCATAAAGCATCGGGGCATCGAAGCTAATCTGGCCGCGATAAAGCGTCGCCGTCCAGTTGAACACTTTAATGGCGGATGGCACCGCGACGATAAAGGACAGAAACGAGAAGACAAGGCTCGCGTAAGGCGACTGGCCCGATACGAACATGTGATGGCCCCAGACGAAAAAGCCGATCACCGCGATCCCGACCATGGCGTAAACCATGAAGTCGTAGCCGAAGACGCGGCGGCGCGCGAAGCATGTGATGACTTCCGAAACGACCCCCATTGCCGGCAAGACCATGATGTAGACCGCGGGATGGCTATAGAACCAAAACAGGTGCTGAAACAGCAGCGGATCGCCGCCAAAATCGGGATTGAAGATGGGCAGATGCAGCCAGCGCTCCGCGATCACAAGAAGCAGCGTAACAGCGAGTACGGGCGTCGCCAGCACCATCACGAGGCTTGTTGCGTAGATCGCCCAGACGAAGAGCGGAAGGCGAAACCAGGTCATGCCGGGTGCGCGCAGCATGTGCGTCGTCGCGATGAAGTTCACGCCCGTGGCGATCGAGGAGAATCCTGCGATAAACACGCCGAGCGCCGCTGCGATGACGTGCGTGTTGGAGAACATGGTCGAGAACGGGGTATAGAAGGTCCATCCGGTATCGACGCCGCCGGCGATCAGTGCGTACAGCGTACATGCGCCACCGGCCACGATGAGATACCAGCTGAACAGATTGAGCCGCGGAAACGCGACATCTCGCGCGCCTATCATCAATGGCAGCAGGAAATTGCCAAAAGTACCGGGAATCGACGGCACCATGAAGAACCAAACCATGATTACGCCATGGAAAGTGAAAAGCTTGTTGTAAGTATCGTCCGAAAGCAAATCACCTGTGGGCGTAAATAGATCCAGCCTGACTAATGAGATCGCAACGCCGCCGAGAAAAAAGAAAAAGGTGATCGTCGCCGCATAGAGGATCGCGATGCGCTTGTGGTCCGTCGTGGCAAGCCACGATGCCACGGTGTGGCCGGCAGCGAGGTAGCTGGGTTCGCGCGGAAGCGGAAGTTCGCCGCTGATCGCAACGTCGGTCATCGGCTGTTTGCCCCTTTTCCCGAGAGCGAGCGAATATAGGCTGTCAACGAAATGATTTCGCCGTCGGTGAGAATTCCGGCGTAGCTCGGCATGATTGGCTCGAATCCAGCGACAACATCTCGCCGCGGCATCAGCATCGAATCGCGCAGATAAGCTTCGTCGGCCGTTACCGTACGGCCGCCCGCCAGTTGAACTTTACGCCCGTAAAGGCCATTCAGATTGGGGGCATGCACCTTGGAGGTTTGGGAATGGCAACCGGAGCAGCCCCGCGCGCGGAAGACAGCCTCGCCTGTCTTTGCCAGGCCGTCGCCCTCCGGCTGGGCCGCGAGCCATCGGGCGTAGGCGTCCTTCTGCACAACAACGATCCGGCCGGTCATGCGGGAATGTTCGCTACCGCAGTATTCCGCGCAGAACAAATGAAAGACGCCTGGCTTGGTCGCCCGAAACCAGGTTTCGGTGTATCGGCCCGGCAGGACATCTTTCTTCATCCGAAATGCCGGAACAAAAAACGAGTGTATGACGTCTTCGGACGTCATGACGAGCCGCACCGGCGTGTCGAGCGGAACATGAAGTTCATTGATTTCACGCGCGCCATTGGAATGCTGCGTTTTCCACATCCATTGCTTGGCGACGACATGGATTTCGAGCGCATTCTTCGGTGCGGCAAGGGCCGACAAATGGGTTGAACTGACCCACCAGAAAATGAACAGCGCCAGGAACAGCGTCGCCGACGTCCATCCGATTTCGAATTCCCTGCTCATGACCTTAGGCAACGCGCCACGTTTGGCTTTCGACCCGCGCCGATAACGGATCGAAAAGACCAGGATCAACGCCGCCACCAGCAAGACGATGAACCCCGAGAACGTCAGAAGCACAAAGTAGATCTGATCGGTCCGCACGGCCTGCTGCGAAGCGGCCTCTGGCATAAAAATGGATGACATCAGCGAATGTCCTCGCTCATGCGCCGGCGTCTTTCGAGAACCGCAATCGCACCAAGGACACAGATGACGGTGAGCGCGGCGAAGAGTTTCAACATTCGCGCAATCGCGGGTGCATATACTCCATGCGCGGCATCAAATCCGTAGCAGAGTAAAGTTAGGCGGTCGGCGAATGTTCCGATATGTCCCGCCCCCGCCTCGACGAGCGCGAGACGGAGGTCCCTTGGATTGAGCGCAAGGCTCGACAAGGCTCTCGAAACCCGGCCATCGGCTGTCATGACCAGTGCGCCGGCGGGATGGGCGAACTGATCCGCGGCGGCATCGTATCGATAGCGATAGCCGAGGGCGTCGGTGAGCTGATGCACATTACCGGCATCGCCCCGAAGCAGGATTGTGACGCGTTCGACGGCGGGATCTCCGATCTGCCGGGCCATCAAGCGAGCGTCTTTAGCGCTGTCCTTCGGATCAAGACCGATCACGACGAGCCGGTACTTCGCGGGATCGAGGCCGGTCTGCGCCAACGCCCCCGACGCGATCGCCAGCGCTGGCCCGCAAATGGTCCGGCAGGTGTAGTCCACAAATAGCAGAAGACTCGGCCGTCCGCCGATCGCCTCACGCAGGGTCAGGCGCCTGTCGTCAATATCGCGAAATTTCAGCGCGAGCGGCGCTGCCGCATTGGCTGCGGGCGAAAGAGACACCCCGTCAAGCTCGTTGCGGGTCAACGCGGCCTGCGCGCCGGTCGCAAGAACCAACGGCGCCATGATGAAAAGGGCGGCGAATAGCGGCTTCACGGCGACTGTCCTCCGCCTGCACCGGCAGGTTGTTGGGCTGAAGTGTTCGAATCGATCGGCGCATAGGCATCGGCGCCCCGCGCCACGACACGTTTCATCGCTTCTTCGATCGGGATGGCGGCGATGCCCTTCTCCCGGTCAACCCACGCATACCCGGCAAGCCGGCCGCGTTGTTCGGCCTGCAGCCTGGCGAGATCGGCGGCGTCGTTTGTTTGAAGCCGCGGCTTGGCAAACGGGGTCGGTGGCACGAAGACCGCATGATCGGTCCGTTCGCCGTAAAAGATGCGCAGCACGACGAGGGAGATCCCCACAAAGACCAGAAATCCCATCGCCGTGAACAGCACGGCGCGCGTTGCGACGGCAGGTGATTCCGGCCGGTCATTCGGCATGGGCGGCTCCGCTCAATCGGACAACTACGCGATCGAAAAGGCCGAGGCCGAGGCCGACGAGTGCGATGACGGCGCTCGAGGCCGCGACAATCGCACCGCTTCCGAAAGCCGGTGCGATCAGCCAGGCCACATGCAGAAAAATGCCGAGCAGGATCAGGCTGCCGATCAGGCGAAGCGCGATGCGACTTTGCCGGACACTCTGCTTCAGCAGCAGGCAAAGCGGCACCAACGCACCGATCACCACGGCACTGGCAATAAGCCATTGCCAGCCATCGCGCCCTCGCAGCAGATACCACGCAGCCTTGTCCGGCAGATTGCCGTACCAGATGACGATGAACGACATGAGGGCGAGATAGACGGTGCCGAGCAGGGTCGCCAGGATCAATCCGGCAAGATCCGCGATTGCTCCGAGTCGTCGCGCCTCCGTTCCCGCGATCGCGGCAAGCGCAAGGGCGGAAAGGAGCTGCTGAATCGCAATGGCGGCGGCGAATGCTGACGACGAAAATCTGCTGTCGATCGACAGGACCCAGTCCACCGCGACAAGGCTGATGACGACCGCATGAAAGACGAGGCCGAGGCCTGCCATCAATGCCGTGCAGCGCTCCTTGACCACGGCAACGGCGAGAACCGACCAACCGACAAGAGCGACCGCCGACCGTAGCAGGAAGGCAGGCTGGTTCAGATAGACATGCACCACCGCAGGCCGGAGCATTGACGTATCCGAGGCCCAGCGGTAGGGCGCGGACAGACCGAACGCCAGCGGCAAAAAGGCGAGCGCAACGAACGGCACCATGGCAGTGGCCGGCATCAACACCGGCGCGAGCACCGTTCCCCAACGCCCTCCCGTCAGCCGGTGGATCAGCAACAGGACGAGACTGCCAATCGGGATGCCACTGACGAACACAAACGCGATCAGCCAGCCTTGCATCACGGATTTCGGATTCGCTGCGAGGCCGACCGCGAGGGCTACGAGTGCGTTGGCTGCTGCAATCCGCATCAGCATCCGCCAGAGAGGACGTGCCACGCGCGTGCTCATGGCAGTTTCTCCCGTGCCTGCGGCATGTCAACGACGCGCACATGCCTGGACTCTTGCAGCGCGCGGATATACGCGACGATGGCCCAGCGGTCGTGCGGGGGAACGCGCGCCGCGTAGGAATACATCACTCCATATCCGTTGGTGATGACGTCGAAGAAGTGCCGGGCCGGCGCTTTGCGCAATCGGTCGCTGTGGTACGACGGCGGCGTCGGAAAGCCGCGTTGAACGACCATGCCGTCGCCGTCACCGGCCAGACCATGACAGGGCGAGCAGAAAATCTCGAAGTCTTTGCGGCCCGTCCGCAGCAGGGAATCGGTCACGGGCGGAGGCTCTTTTGCATCCCGCGCGCGGACAAGATCGCCCTGCGCGACGACCCCCGCAGGCAACAGCTGAGCTTCGCTGCCGTTCGGCCAGATTTTTGAAGGAGCGTAGGTGTCATACCGGTTCTGCTGCCGCATCGACTGGTCGTCGCAGCCAGCGACGGCAAGCACGATTGCAAGCAGAAGCAGTCTTGTCACGATCCCTGCTCCCGCACGGCCAGAGCGCCCGAATGCTTCAACAACTCGCGGAGCGAGGCGCTTCGTTCTTCCTTGCCGGTCTGCGCAGCAAGCAGAAAAAAACGATCCTGAGTCGCGCGCGCAAAATCTGTTGTGTCGAAAACCGGGTGATAGAGGCGCGGCAACCGACAGGTCCAAAGGAATGCGGCGAAGCCGCTCAATGCCGCGGTCAGCATGCCGACCTCGAACGGAACGAGGAGGAAAACCGGCCAGCTATTGAACGGCCGCCCGCCCGTGTTGAGCGGGTAGTCGATCACCGAACTGTACCATTGCAGAAAATAGGCGAAAGCGGCCATCGCGAGACCGCCAACCAACATCGAAAGCCGGATCCTGGATGGCTTCACGATGAGGATGCTGTCCAATTCGGGCAAGCGGAACGGCGTAAACGCATCCAGAAGCTGATGGCCTTCCCGCTTGAGACGAACGGCCGCGCTGATCAAGCTATCAGCATCGCTGAATTCGGCGATGAGCGGCTTTGTCATGCCACATGCTCCTCGCGGCACAGTTTGCGCAGTTCGTTCATCGGTACCGCCGGCACCAGGCGGACAAAACAGAGGAAGAAGAAGACGAACAGCCCGACGGGACCAAACAGGAGGATCCAGTCCCATAGCGTCGGATAGAACAGCCGCCACAGCGAAACGGCATAGCCATGCGAGAGCGTATTCCAGATGATAAGGATTCTCTCCAGCCACATGCCGATATTGATCCCAACCGCAATCAACACCACGCAGAGGACACTGCGCCGGACAGCGGGGAACCAGAGAGCCTGAGGCAGCAGGCAATTGAACGACAATTGCATCCAGTAAAGCGGCGCATAACTTCCCGTAAACAGGAACGCGAGAAGCGAGCGGTCCGCAGGGGCGCCGGCGTACCAGGCCATGAACCACTCTGTTGCGTAGGAGCAGGTCATCACGACCGACGCCAGCAGCAGAATCTTTGCCATGGCGTTGAAATGATGGACCGTGATGACAGCCTCGAGCCGCAATCCCCACCGCACCAACGCCGTGAGAATGGCGACCGAAGCAAAGCCGGAAAACAACGCGCCGACGACGAAGTAAGGAGGAAAGATCGTCTCCTGCCAGCCCGGCATCAGGCTCGCGGCAAAATCGAGGCCGACGATCGAGTGCACCGATACGACAAGTGGAACAGCCAGCGCGGCGAGTGTGATCTGGAACGTCTCGTAGCAGCGCCAGTGGTGCGCGGAGCCTCGCCACCCGAGTGCGAAGGCCCCGTAGAACACCTGGCCATAGATGGTGGTCGCACGATCACGCATGGTGGCGAGATCGGGCAGCAGCCCGACGTAAAGGAACAAGAGGGAGAACAGGAGATAGCTCACGATCGCCCAGAAATCCCACACCAGGGCGCTGCGCCACTGCGGCCATAGCAGCATCGTGTTTGGATAGGGCGCCAGCCAGTAGAAATATTGCGGTCTGCCCAGATGCAGGATCGGAAACAGGCCCGAGATCGATACCGCGAAAATCGTCATTGTCTCGGCAAAGCGATTGACCGATGCGCGCCAGCGTTGACGGGTGATCAGCAGCATCGCCGAAATCAGGGTGCCGCCGCTTCCGATCGCGATCCACCAGACATAGCTGGCAATGGCATATCCCCACACAACAGTGGAATTGACTCCCCAGACGCCGATGCCTTCCGTGAAGAGCACGTAGATAGCCACCATGGTCGCAAGGACGAACAACCCGCTTACACCCAACGCGATCCACCAGCGCCACCCGGCTGGCCGGAGTAGGATGGAATCGGCGATCAGGGCAGTCACCTCACCGTAACTGGCGCGGTCCGCGGCTATCCAGGGATGAGCCGGATTGGCAGGAGCGGATGCAATGACGCTCATGAACGCTCCCCTTTGAGCGCGGCGTTCGGGTTACGGAGGTCCGCCAGATAGGTGGTGCGCGGACGGGTATCGAGGTGACCGAGCAGCGCATAATTCCGCGGATCGTCCTTGAGACCCTTTACTGCGCTGTTCCGGTCATTGAGGTCGCCAAAGGTAATGGCCTGCGTCGGGCACGCGCTCTGACAGGCGGTAATGACTTCGCCGTCGGCAATCGTGCGATCCTCCTTTTTCGCCTCACGCCGGGCGCGACTAATACGCTGGACGCAATAGGTGCATTTTTCCATCACGCCGCGCTGCCGGGTCGAGACGTCCGGGTTTCGCTGCGCCTTGATCGTCTCGGCGCCGAGGTTGGCGTACTCCTGACCGTCCGCGTAGCCGAAGAAATTGAAGCGACGAACCTTGTAGGGACAGTTGGCCTCACAGAAGCGCGTGCCGACGCAGCGATTATAGACCTGTGCATTCAGGCCCTCGCTGTCATGCACGGAGGCGGCGACGGGACAAACCGGCTCGCACGGCGCGTTTTCGCATTGCATGCACGGCACAGGCTGAAATCCCGCCTCTGGCTCTGCCGGTGTGCCGTGATCGTAGATATCGATGCGCAACCAATGCATGTCGCGACCGCGTGCGATCTCCTCGGGACCGACGACCGGCACATTGTTTTCGGCCTGGCAGGCGACGACGCAGGCGTTGCAGCCGATGCAGGCCGCGGTGTCGATCACCATGCCCCAGGCATAGGTGTCCGAGGCCACCGGAGGATAAAGCGACGGTAGTAGACGATCCGTTGCATCTGGCCCGGCTGTTTCTGCGATATCCTTCAACGACCGGATGGGATAGAGATCGCGCGCGTCCCCCTCCAGCCGGACGTGGTTTTGGGTGGTCAGGATCTCGCGCCGCTCCGCGATGGCTGCGATAGCGACCCCTTCGATGGTCCATAGTGCATCGGATGTGCGAAGGCGATAGGCATTGGCGCCGATCGAACTACCGATGGCGCCGGCATTCCTGCGGCCATATCCAAGTGTGAGGTTGATGACGCCGGGCGGGCATCCGCCGGTCACGAGAACCGGGGTCTGAACCACGCGGTCTTTGACGGACAAACGAACCACGTCACCGGTCTTCAGGTTGTGCCTCTCTGCGTCCGCAGTGCCGATCCACAATGCATTGCCCCAAACCTCCTTGCTGACGGGCCTGGGACACTCCTGGAGCCAGGGGCTGTTGGCAAACCGGCCGTCCCACGCGCTGCAATCGGGAGACAGCACGAGCGTCAATTCCTCCTGCTTTTCGGTCGATGTGATCTCCGGGCGCTCGGGCGTCCCCGCATTGATGGACTGAGGCGCGCTTGCCGGTACGACACCGTCATGCAAGGTTTGCCGCCACCAGTCTTCGAACGACTCCGTTCCGTTTGATCGCCACGTTTCCCGAACAAGATCATAAGACGAGATGGCGTCCTGCCCAGCCAGCATCGTCAGGAGATCATGCGCGGAACGGGTCGCGTAGAGCGGGCGGATCAGCGGCTGCACAATTGCAGCCGTACCGTCGGCCGCGCGCAGATCGGACCAGCTTTCGAATGGATGAGACTGCGGAAGGTGCCACTGACACAATCCGGCCGTCTCATCGACGTATAGACCGAGGTGAACGCTGAAGGGAACCTTGTCCAGCGCGGTAGCGATCGACAGATCCGCGGGCGCGTCGTAACCGATGTTCGTATCAACGATTACAAGCGTTTCGACCCGTCCGGCCTGGAGGTCATCAGCCAAGGTCGCGAAAACGGCCGGTTCATGCTCCGCCGAGTGGTCGAAGGGCACGATGAAATTAATTGGAGCATCGAGTCTGGCGTTGATCCAATGAGCGAGCGCGTGGATTTCCGCGCGCTGCGTGCGTCCGGCCAAAACCAGGGCGCGACCCCTGTGCGCGATAAGGTCGCGCGCCGCTGCATTGACAAAGCGCTCTGCGGCCGGCGAGAGTTTCGGCTGAGGCATCCCCGCGCCGAGGGCGTTGGCGAGCGCGATTGCAATGTCGGAAATGCCAGCGGGATGCAACGCCAGACGATGGTCGGCCTTGATTCCGGTCAGCGTCGGCCCGCTCGCTACGACATAGGACCGCGAGAAACCCGAAGAGTTCTTTGGATTTCTAGCCTCGATCAAGTGCCGCGCGTTGGCGATCTGGCTCGGCCCAGGTCCCAGCGGATCGGCATCCAGACAAAGCATCACTTCGACTTTGTCGAGATGCGGCAATACATGCAGCGCCCGGCCGAACGCCAGAACAGTGCCCTGGCGCTCCAGGCTATCGTCGATCGGCTCATGGACGTGCCACATCGCCTGTGGATAGCGCGCGAGCAGGTCATCGATCTGGCGCAACAATGTGGGCGAGGTGACGCGCCCGGTCAGCAGGCGCAGGCCGTTGCCTCTATTCCTGTCGTGCTTTCCAAGCTGCGGCAGCAGCGCGGCGCGGAACGCATCCCACGATGCGATACTCCCCTTCAGGGTCGGGGTGCGGGACCGGTCTGGATCGTACAACGACAAGACCGCCGCTTCGGCGAAAACGTCGGTCGCTCCGAGGCTGGCGGGATGACGCGGATTGCCCTCGACCTTGATCGGGCGGCCGTCCACCGAAATCCCCATGATCCCCAGGCCATAACCGCCCATTGGCACGGCGGTGGCGAACCGCAACGGTTCGCCGGGCACGAGACCCTCCGGCATTTTTACATAGGGGACGATTTCTTCGACCGGCTTGCTGCATCCGGCGACGGCGAGCGCCATGTGCGCGGCGAATATCCGAAGCGCATCGCGCCGGGAAAATCGCAAGATGTCGTCGGGCTTCGCCCCGGACAAGCCTGGCTTCATCGGTGACACTTTGAACAATCCGTGAGGTGTGCCGTATCGATATGATATTCGCTCATGAGGCGACGCCCTTCCGCGATCTGGTTTTTTGGCGGCGTCCACTTCATGTCGAAGACCTTGTCGCGGGGACGAATCGCAGTTTCGGGATGGCGATGGCAGTCGAGGCACCAGCCCATGGTGAGCGGTGCCGCCTGCCGCATCAGAGGCATCCGGTCGACTGCGCCGTGACAGGAAGAACAACCGACGCCCTTCGCGATGTGAATGCTGTGGTCGAAATAGACGTAGTCGGGGAGGACATGGACCCGCTGCCAGCGAATCGGCTTGTTGGCGGCCAGACTTTCGCGGACCGGCGCCAGCATCGCCGCGTTGGTCCAGAGCTGCGAATGACATGTCATGCAAGTTTCGGTGGGAGGAATGCCCGCAAAGCGCGCGGTCGTCACCGACGTGTGGCAATAACGGCAATCGAGTCCCAAGCCGCCGACATGGTGGGCGTGACTGAATGGCACCGGCTGCTCCCGGGTAACCGACTGGCTCGTGACATAGGCTGATGTCATCAGCGAATAACCAAGGCCTGCGGCCAGAACGGGGACCGCGCCAAGCGATGCAATGACCAGCAACGCGACCGTGTTCGCTACCGGACGAAAAATCTGCGCCACTTACACTGCCCTCGCCGCGGGGACCTGCCTGACTGGTCTGAGTTTGATCACGGTCGATCGAGAACCGGTTTCAGCGATCCTTCGACTTCGGTCACGCAGCAAACGCCACTGTCGAGAGCAGCGCGGTATTCGGATTTCTGGAGTCAAGTCTGGTATGCTGTACAACTATTGGCACCGTCGATTCTATCACCGACGCGTAGCTTGTGTCACGCGGTACCGGTTCCGAATCCACCAAATCGTCGAACCGCAGATGCAGTGTGCGGCGCGCGCCAACTTTCGTCCGGTATGGGCCGCATGGCTCCCGATCCGTGAAGAATAACGTGGTCGAGATTTCAGCATCTTCGTCGGATGCATTGAGAATGCAAGCGGTCTCATGCGATACAAGCGCGCGATCGCTGCTGACGCTCTGGCCGGGAATATAACCCTCTGCAATTGCCCAGACTCTATGACCGACTGCTACCCCGCTCATTGCTGTGGCCTTATCAGGGCGAGGACCGATTCGGAGCGAACAAACGCTTGTAGGCAAGACGTTGTCTCGTCACCGGCCTCCAGGACGAACCCGAACGTCCCTTGGCCGTGATCGTTGCTTGGCAGTTGATGATGCATGATCGGATGGCCGGTAGATTGATACAGATCATAACCGGGCCGCCAAGCGAAAGTTCCGGTGCGAGCTCACTATCCCGCTTTAAATCCCATACGACATAGGAATCGGATGGCGAAATGGCGGAACCAACTCATTGATGCATTCTCCTTAGCGAGGTCATCCTCAGTTCTGGCTGCTGATCCAATGACGCATGTCAAAAATATCTACGCGTCACCGCCATCGAAGTTTCGTGTAGGCACCACATGGGCTTTTTAGTTCCGGCAAGGAACTATCGCAACTCATCTTGGTTGATCGAGACCACGAACCAAGGAGACTACAATGCGATCGATCCCGGCAGTTCTGCTAGCTTGCGCCCTCGCGACGCCAGTCGCAATGGCTCAAAATACTGCATCTACCCCTTCAGCCGCCGTGGCCCCTGTCTCCGCAGCCGGCCAGTGGAGAGCATCCAAGCTCGTTGGTGTAAATATCTATAACGAGCAAAACGATAAGATTGGTGAAATTGATGATGTGATCATCGACGGCTCGGGCAAGGTGGGCGGTGTCGTAGTCAGTGTCGGCGGCTTTCTCGGCATGGGTGAGCATGATGTTATGATGAAGATGAATCAGATCAAGTTCGCGAACAAAGCTGGAACCACAACAACCGGTTCGACGAGTTCGGATTCGAAGCAATGGTATCCTGACCGCGGGACGGTCAACGCCACCAAGGACCAGCTGAAGGCGATGCCGCAGTTCAAGTATTAAGTGCCCAAAGGAACGCAATTATCCAAATTGTGTTCTCTAGCCTGGCGACCGACCTTACCTCCACGGTCGTCAGGTGCGCGGTATTTCTGCGGCGATGGAGCAGGGACCGCGAGAGCAGGCTGTTGAAGAAGTGTCCGGTCTGGCTTTAGGGGGTGGATTGATCGCCGTTGTGATAGGCGAATGTGATCTGGATCGAGCGGCGTCGAGCAGTTTGGCGTGGCGGTGGGACGGCGCGGTCATGCTGGCACCGCCATGAGCTTCGGCAGTCGCACCAGATTGTAAGCGGCGGCTGCGAAGGTGAAGGCCCATCCGACGCGGTCGCGGCCGCGGAAGCGGGTCTTGTCCTGGCGGGCGACCGTCTTAATCCAGCCGAACGCTTCCTCAATGCGCTTGCGGATGCGCTGGCTGACGGCATAGCCGCTGTGCCGCGTCGTGCGTCCGTCGATCGCCGAGCTTCGGCCGCTCGTGTTCTGCGCCACGTGCGGCGTCACCTTCATCTTTGCTGAGTCAGCAGTGCAACCCCATCAGCGGAATGGCTCGGCTCACGTCTCGGCATGGACACCTTAGGCGTTCAGGTTCTGAACGCTATCCGGACTTATGCGGCGGCTCCGGCATTCGGATTAAACAACTCGCCGGTCTTAAGCATCGTATGCATTATCACCGCCAGTTTGCGCGCCACAGCCACGGCAGCTCTTTTGAAGCCGATCCTCTGCCGGAGCTGCCGACCTCACGTGCGCAGAGTGCTGTCGGTTGAGCTACGCGTCAGAATGACCGCCGCCGCTTCGTAGAGAAGCCCGCGCAAATGGCGGTCGCCACGTCGGGATATATGGCCGTCATAATCGACTTCTCCGGATTGGTAGCGGCGCGTTGTTAGGCCGATCCACGCGCCAACAGATCGGGATTTCCCGAAGTTGTCGGGCTCCTCAATAGCTGTGGTAAAGGAGGTTGCGGTGATCGCACCGATACCGGGAATCGACATGAGGACGCGGCAAGCCTGACTCTGGCGGGCGTCCCGCACCAATTGGCGTCCGAGTTCGGCGGCGCGGACGCGAATGCCACGCCAAGCTTCCAGCATAGCTAGGGAAGCTCTGCACAACTTGGCGACTATGGCACTCTTCGATCATTGATTCGGGGAGGCGCTCGGATGGGCCAGCTGAGTTTCGCGTCGCTCGATTATGCGGCCAAGAAGAAGCGCACGAAGCGAGATGTGTTTTTGGCTGAGATGGCAGGCGTGGTGCCTTGGGTCGCGCTCGAAGCTTTGATCGAGCCGCATTATCCCAAGGCGGGTTCATCCTCCCAAACTTCCCCGGACTTCAGGTTTTGAAGGGCCGCGATTGCTCAACCCCTTTGCTGTCTTGCCTTGACCAACTCGACCTGTGCTAGCCCCGTGCCCTTGTCGCGCCGGTCAAACCAATCCCGTGTTGGGTCGGGGGCTGTAGGCTTGGACTGAAAGCCCACCTTTCGGCCTTCTCGCGCCTCGCCTTGTCATCATCCTGACTCGGCTTCTGGCCTTGGGGGGGCATTTTATCGTCAATGCGAGTGTTTCTCATCGCGCTATTCTACACACACCCGCGAAGTGAGGCAAGCCGTAACTTGCTGATATTATTATATTAATTTACTAATTTACGCATTTTGTTGACGATGGAGGAACCAGCCCCAAGGACCGTGAATTAGTTAAGTACTCATTTTACTCAGGAGCCTTCCATGAAAAAATTTGGTCGGGGAGAAAGATTGCAAATCATGCTCTCGGCTGAAGAGCTGGAAGTGGTCGATAACTTCCGCTTTCTGAATCGCATGCCGACAAGGGCCGCAGCGGTTCGAGAGCTCTTAAAGATGGGTTTGGCCTCGGCTGGCATCACGCCCGCTGATGGAAGCAAGTCGAGCAACTACGGTGTGCTAAGGCGCGGCCCGAAGGGCCACACTGATGAACTGTAGGTACAGCCGCCGACGCCAGTGAGCACCTATTAACTTCAGTCGAAGGATCGGAAGCGGGCGATAATGTCGAAGAAGGCTATACCTGAACAGGAGATCGCGCTTTATGGCGCAATCGGACGCGCTATCGCCAATTTACACGCGGCGCTCGCTGAGGTTGACGCCGCCTGGATTATAGTCACGGCTGAGCGTCCAGATCCTTCGGTGGGAGCTTTCGCCGCGCTTTATGCTGCTGAGCAGCTCGGCGTAGCGCGAGAGGACTTGGCTCGGGCCCGTACTTGATTTTCATCCCTATCCTATTCGCGGGAAGCCTTCTGACTGATTGAGGGCGGTGCGGGATGTCCGATCGGATGGCAGACAAGATAATATTAACCATAGGTAATATGATGTCAGTTACGCGATTCGGTCACGGCTCTGCTGGCGGCCTCCAGCACGCAGCCGGAGGAACGGGGCATGAGCAGACTGTCAATTTACAAGGCGGGCTTGGCGGCATGGCTCGCTTTGGCGTTGACGCGGGCGGCGCCGGCGGCGGCGCAGGATGCCAGTTGGCTCGCTGCTCCGCCCGGCAGCGATTTTAATGACGCGGCGAACTGGACCCCGACCACTGTGCCGACCGGCACCGCATCGTTCGGCACATCGACCGGCACGACCATTACGTTCGCGAATGACACTGCCCTGGGCGGGTGGACCTTCAACACCAGCGCTTCAAACTATTCCTTCACTAACGACCATTTTCTGATCTTCACCGGTGGAGGGATCGTCGTCAGTGGCGGCAACGTCAGCATATCTAACAATAATTTGCTGCAATTCTCCCATGGCAGCACAGCCGGCAGCGCCAATATCACTGATACAAATAACGGTGTGCTGCAGTTCATCGACACCAGCACGGCCGGCAACGCCAACATTGCGAATAATGGTAGCGTGGTATTCTATGACGCTACCGGAGCCGGCAGCGCCAATATCACCAATAAAAGCAGCCTGTACTTCTTCGGCGGCAGCACGGCCGACAACGCCAGCATCACAAACAACAGTTCTCTGCAATTTGCGACGCTCGGCACGGCCGGCAGCGCCAGCGTCACAAATAACAGCATCCTGGAGTTCTACGACAGCAGCACGGCCGGCAGCGCCAGCATTATTAATAATGGTACCCTTCAGTTCTACAACACCAGCACGGCTGGCAACGCCAGCATCACCAACGGCGCCGCCATTGCGCGGATCGACTTCTCGGAGTCGAGCGGACCGCTCAACAACGGGCAACTCTCCGCCGGCTCGATCGCCGGCAACGGGGAATTCTATCTCGGCGCCAATCAACTCACGGTCGGTGGCAACAATCTGAGCACCATCGTCAGCGGCATCATCAGCGACTGCGGACCGTCAGGCTTGAGTTGTGGTTTAGCTGGCGCCTTCGGCGGCTCGCTGGTCAAGGTGGGGACGGGGACGCTGACACTCGCCGGCGCCAACATCTATACCGGGGCCACCACGGTCGATGCCGGCACGCTCAACGTCACCGGCTCGCTGGCGGCGTCAAGCCCGGTCAGCGTCAGCACCGGTGCGGTGCTTGCGGGCACCGGCAGCGTCGGCAGCGTCGGCATCAACAGCGGCGGTACGCTAGCGCCGGGCGACGGCACGCCGGGCTCCTCGATGAGTCTCGGCAGACTGGCACTGCACGCGGGCGCGATGTATGTGGTGATGCTCAACCCCGCCACCGCGTCATCCGCCAATGTCACGGGTGCAGCGACGCTCAGTGACGCCACCGTCAGCGCGGTCTATGCCAACGGCAGTTATATCTCGAAGCAATATACCATCCTCACGGCAGGCAACGTCAGCGGCACGTTCGGCTCGCTGGCCAACACCAACCTGCCAGCGAACTTCACGACCAGCCTGAGTTACGACCCGACCCATGCCTATCTCAACCTGACGCTGAACTTTATTCCGCAGCCGGCGAGGGCCTTTACCAGCCCCAACCAGCGCAATGTCGCCAATGCGCTGACCAATTCCTTCAACACCGCCGGCGGCATTCCGCTGGTGTTCGGTACGCTGACGCCAGCAGGCCTGACGCAGGTCTCTGGTGAAGTGGCGATCGGCTCGCAGCAGGCAACCTTCAATGCAATGAACCTGTTCCTGGGGATCTTGAGCGATCCCTTCGTCGCCGGCCGCGGCAATGGCGCAACCGAAAACGGTGCGGCCCCGGCCTATGCCGCGATCTATCGCAAGGCGCCTGCAATGGCCTATCCCCTCAACCCGCGCTGGAGCGTGTGGGCCGCAGGCTACGGCGGCTCGCAGAGCACCGACGGCAATGCATCGCTCGGCTCCAGTACGACGACCTCAAGTGTCGCCGGCGTCGCGGTCGGCGCCGACTACCTCATCTCTCTGTCCACGACCGCCGGCTTCGCAATGGCGGGCGGCGGCACCAACTTCAATGTCGCCAACGGGCGGGGCAGCGGACACTCCGACCTGTTCCAGGCCGGCGCCTTCATTCGCCACAACACCGGCGCCGCCTATCTCTCCGGAGCGCTCGCTTACGGCTGGCAGGACATCACCACCAACCGCATCGTGACGATCGCCGGCTCCGACCGATTGCAGGCGCGCTTCAGCGCCAACGCATGGTCGGGCCGTGCCGAAGGCGGCTATCGCGTGGTCAGCCCGGCGATGGGCGGCGTCGGGATCACGCCTTATGCGGCCGGCCAGTTCACCACCTTCGATCTGCCGGCTTACGCCGAAAGCATTCTGTCCGGCGCCAACACGTTTGCGCAGGCCTATAACGCCAAGAGCGTGACGGATCCCCGCAGCGAACTCGGTGTCCGCACCGACAAATCCTACGCGGTGCAGGACGCGATCCTGACCCTGCGCGGACGTCTTGCATGGGCGCACGATTTCAATCCGGATCGCACCGTCGCCGTGACATTCCAGACCTTGCCTGGCGCCAGCTTCGTCGTGAACGGCACAGCTATGGCCTCCGACGCAGCGCTCGTCACCGGCGCGGCCGAGATGAAATGGATCAACAACTGGTCAATGGCCGCCACCTTCGAGGGCGAGCTCTCCAACGTCACACAATCCTACGCCGGCAAGGGCATCGTCCGCTACGCGTGGTGAGGAGCCGCAGATCGAACGTCACGATCGCCTTCGCATCTGGAAGCCGGTGACCGACCATCCGACACGTAAGCCTCTCGAATAGACCCAAAGTCTGCCAAAGTAGTGTTTGGAGGCAGCCTTAAGCCGCCAGAGCGCCTGTAGGCTTTCAAACACCTCGCCCGGATCGCGCCTAGTCCGCGCCGTAATCTCGGCGGCTAGTAGTAGGCCCAAAATGAGTCCGCCGTTGACACGCCAAACTGCATCTGATTCCACTCTGCCGTGTGCATCACTTTGCGCTACATGACTATTCGAAAGAAAGGGGTCCCAATATTGGGAAGCAAGTTTGCGGGCTGCGAGTATGTACGGCCCCGCAGGAACGGGGAAGACTGCAGGGCCGTGCTGCGAGACTCGGTCTACGCGCAGCCTACGTTGTTCGATCCTATTCGAGGGCCGAATGGGTAATGCGGGAACCGTAGTAGTCGTCGACCGACTTGGAGCGCCCGGGCTCCTCCCAGTCCCAGCTGCTCTCGGAGGCATACTTCGGCGCGCCGTTGAGCTGGTCGGCGGTGATGCCAGTGCGGTAGCCGCCGACGCGAGTATCGTATTTTAAGGCGTTCCACGGAAGGGGATAGTGGTCATTGCCGATTCCGAGGAATCCGCCGAATCCCAAGACGGCGTATGACACGCGCCCGCTCGTCTTCTCGATCATAACGCGCTCGATCGTTCCGATCTCCTGGTCGTCGGGGCCGTACACCGCGGTGCCCGCGACCTTGTCGCTGCCTATCAGTGTGCTTGTCTCTCTCGCTTCGGTGGCCATGCGATGCTCCTTCGTTGGGAAGGAAAAACGCGGCAAGCGCGCCGAATGTTCCATCATCGTGCGTTGTAAGAGCCCCTGCCCCACTGCGACCAGCGCGATTTCGCTACCGGGCCACTTCACCCAGATAAAGCCAATCCATTTCACAGGAACGATTGAGCCGCGGATGGCTTATTGCTCCCAACAGGGAGTGATCGTCATGGTTGATCGGGATGCTGGGACGGAAACTGAGCGTGCATTTAAAGACACAGCAAATCAGGTCAAGGATGCCGCACACGGCATGGCAGACAATTTAGCAGATGCAGGCTCAGCGGCTTACGATCAAGGCTCCGAGCTTGTTGTTAAAAACCCAGGAAGCGCCCTCCTGATGGCAGGTTTTATCGGCTTCGCACTAGGCGTGATCTTGACTAAAGGATCGCAGCCGCCGCGGAATAGACTTCAACGATACTACGATCGATATTCTCGTTAGCGGGCGCATCAAATTCGCGACGGTGGGCACGAAGGCAATGTTTCCTGAACTCATAGTGGCATAAGACCGACCGGGCGAATTTGGAGAAGAAGCCCTCGATGAGAAACCGGTCAGAGAAAGAGTGGAAAATGCCGCCACGTGAGTGGACCATGGCTAAAGCTCAGTTCGCCGTAATCTTCGGGCAGAGGTCATTCCGTTCTTCGCATTCCCCGACGAGATCCGCCGGATCGTTTACATCCAGGGCAGCAAAGAGCATTTAGCAGCATCTTCCACCGGCTCAAACGTCCAAACCCCAGCAACTGACAATGCCGTTCCGGAACCAAGAAAAGGCGAACCAACCAGCAACCAGCAGTATGACAGCCACAACGGCGGCGCGGTTCAGGAGCTTGTGGGTGCCTTCTTCGCTCTGCGGGAAATCTATCATTACTATTCCCTATTCGTTCCCAGACTGATCGAGGGCGGGTTGCCGACCGAGGCGACGGTAGCGCTGGTTCTCGTCTCCAAATACGCCGACCATCTGCCGCTGTATCGGCAGGCTCAGATCTATGCGCGCCAGGGCATAACGCTCGATCGTTCGACCTTGGCTGACTGGGTCAGTCGCGCCGCCTTCCTGCTGCGGCCGGTGCACGAGCGTCTGCTCACCAGGCTCAAGGGCTCGGCCAAGCTGTTCGCCAACGAGACGACGGCGCTTGATCCCGGCCGCGGGAAAGCCAAGACCGGCCAGCGCGAAGGCCCAAATAAATCCCGCGATAGTCCTCGTTGCCGATATGCTCCGCGGTCCAATCTCAACGCTTCCGTCGAGATCGCCGCGGCCGGCTGGACGCGCTTGAACCGCATTTCCCGCTCTTCCGCTAGCCGACGCGACCGGGCTCGATCTCGATCGAGACCACGTCCTGCGCATCGACATGCCCCTCCACGCCGATCCACACGGCTGCGACGCGGCGGCGCGAAGGTAGTATTCCACGAGCTGTTCGTTGCATGTTGGCTTGCCCGTGCCCAAGGCAATGGGCAACGTATTCGGGTCGGTGACGTCAAGATGGTTGGTTCCAGACTTAACCTTCAGCGGCGACATCAAGCTTAATGAGCGAGTTTCGTTGCGCGGAAAGAGAGGAAGGATAGCTTCTCGTCACCGGGCAATTGCCCTTAGCCCGGACCCACCCTGGCGAAGCCGTCGGCCGATCATATTCCGCTCGGCGGCTTCGTTTATACTCAGAAAAGCCCGGTCACCATGTCGACGCCTGACAGAGTTCTCTCGCCGGATTATGGCCTCTTCGAGAGCCGCTCCAAGTATGTGAAGCCGTTCGTGAAGCGCCAGAAGAATGATGCAGCGGACGCCGAGGCGATCGTGATCGCCGCCCAGCGACCCGAGATGCGCTTTGTCGAACCGAAGACAGCCGAGCAACAAAGCCGGGCGGTCGTGTTTCGCGCCCGTGAACGGCTCGTCCATCAGCGCACCGAATTGGTCAATGCCCTCAGGGCCTGCCTCTACGAATACGGTCACGTTGTTCCGCAGGGCATTCACCAGATTAAGCGCATCGAAGAAATCCTGGATGAGCCGAATAACGACTTGCCCGCTTTGATGCGGGCAGAATGCCGCGACCTGCTGGAGCAGATCGCCGAGAAGACGGTCCGCATCAATACCAAGACCGCGAAGATCAAGGTGCTCGCGGTTGAAGCAGACGCGGCGCGACGATTGCAGACCATTCCAGGGGTCGGCCCCTTGACCGCTCTGGCCGTTGAAGCCTTCGCGCCGCCGATGGAGAGCTTTCGCTGTGGTCGCGACTTTGCGGCATGGCTCGGTCTGGTCCCACGCCAGTTCTCTTCTGGCGACAAGGAGTGGCTCGGGCGCGTTTCGAAGGCAGGACAGTCTGATATCCGCAGACTGCTGATCATCGGCGCCATGTCGCGACTGAGCTGGCTAGGCCGTAAATCGATCCTGGCAGACTCGTGGCTGGCGCGCTTGGCGGCGCGCAAGCCGAGGATGCTCGTGGCGATCGCCCTGGCCAACAAGATGGCGCGGACCATTTGGGCGTTGATGATCAGGAACGAAGATTATCGAGATTCGACGCAGGCCGTGGCGGCATGAACAACATGCCGCCAAATCTGCCTGACGTCGGATAAGGGGGTGTAGAAGGCGACGACCAGAATGGGCAAATGATCGAACCGATCTGGATCAGGAAAACCAGTTGCAAACTCAGAGCCCTGAAGCTCGACGTTGAGATTTGGACCCGATCCGCAGATCACCATACCGGCCAGCGGCTTCTTACATGCCGCATTCAAAGGCCTGACAGAAGACCGCATTCGATCACCTGCACATCGGCTCGGAAACTTCTTGCACCGCAGGCGGCAACCACAGAAGCTTGCAGGTGGCAACGATCGACGCCAGCAAGGCCCAATTTTCGGCACCGACCTCATGGCTGGTGAAGAGCGCATTTTTTCTGGTCAGGCATACCGGCCGTATGGCGTTCTCGACCGGATTGGTGTCGAGTTCGAGGCGCCCGTCATCGAGGAAGCGCGTCAGTCCCTGCCAATGATTGAGTCCGTAGCGGATGTCCTCGGCGAGCGTCGAGCCGCTCGAGATCATCGAGAGCTGTTTCTCAAACCACGGCTTCAACACGGCGACGATGGGCAGGGAATGCGCCTTGCGCGCGGCCAACCGGATGCCCGGTGCTGAGCCGCGCACCGTGGCTTCGAGAGCATAGAGTTGTGCGATCTGGCGAACCGCGGCCTCGGCAATCGGCGACTTGCTGTTGCGTGCCAGTTTGACAAAACGTCGGCGGAGATGGCTCCAGCAATGCACGAGCGTCCACGGTCCCTGCGGTCGAACGACCTCGGTGAGCCGGTTATATCCGTCATAGGCGTCGCACTGCAGGAAGCGTCCGTTGCAGCCGTCGAGGAACTGCTCGGCGAAGGCGCCGCTGCGTCCGGACGCATATCGGAACAGCACGATCGGCGGACTTGGGCCGCTGTGGCCGCGATCGTCGGAGACGATCGCCCAGAAGTAGCCTTTCTTCGTCGCGCCGCGCCCCGGATCGAGCACCGGCGCCGTGGTCTCGTCCATGAACAGGCGATCCGCCACCGCCAGGCGGCGGCGCATGTGATCGCCGATGGGCTGGAGATGGAAACAGGCGCGGCCGGACCAGTTCCCCAGCGTCGCCCGATCGAGCCGGATCCCTTGTCGCTCGTAGATCCCGGCCTGCCGGTAAAACGGCGTATGATCGCCGAACTTGGAGACGATCACTTGCGCAATGGCCGCTTCGGTCGGCAGTCTGCCAGGCACGACATGCTCCGGCGCGGGCGCCTGAACGACCGCGCCGAGCAGCGGCGGCAAGCATATTTCGGACGACGCGTGACCGGCACGCGCCATTGCGCCAGGATCACGTCGAGCCGCTCGCTGACGTCCTCGCCGATCTTCGTCATCGCGCCGCAGCCGCAGGGACACAGCGTGCTCGCAGGCTCGATGATCCGCTCCACCCGCGGCAAATGCGCAGGCAGGCAGCCCCGATTGCGATGACGGGCTCGATCTGATGCGCCGCGCGATCGGCCCTGGATAATCGCCGCCGCTTTCTCCTGCGCCGCCCCCAGGACGCCTTGCGCAATCTCGACGTCTTCAAGCGACAAATGATATCGATCAGGCCGCAGCTTCTCGGACTTCGCGCCGAACTTCTCCCGGCGGAGTTCACCGAGGATGACTTCCAACCGACGCCGCGCTTCCTCCGATCGCCGCCAGCGCCGCCTGGTGCTCGCTCAACGTCGCCTGGGTTTGCGTCAGAAGCGCTTTCAAGCGTTCGTTTTCGTCGCGCAGCGTCGCGGTGCTCATGCGCTATTTCCAGCACATCGCCGCCGTTCTCGCCATGCGCAAAGAGCTTCCGAGTCACTCTGCCGCAGCTATCCCGCGACCTGAGGACGGCGCGTCTCCTCAGGTCGGACCAACCTCCAATCGAGACCTTCAAACAATGCCGCGAACATCGCCGGCGATATCCGCATCACGCCATCCGCAATCTTGGGCCACACGAACTTGCAGCCCTCGAGACGCTTATGCACCAACACCAGGCCCGTTCGATCCCAGACCAGAATCTTGATCCGATCCGCTCGTTTCGACCGAAACACAAAGGCCGCGCCGCAGAACGGGTCGAGACCAAGCATCTCCTGCACCTTCGCAGCAAGCCCACAGCGGAAGTCGACAGGCCGCGTCGCGACGTAAATCTTCAGTTCGCCACCGGGGGCGATCATCGTGACGCTCGAACCGCGCGGATCACCTGAGACAGCTGCTTCCCGTCGATCGCCGCGTCCGTCCGCACGACGATGTCACCGATCGCAATCTCAAGCTTGACCGCCGGAACGTGACGCTCGTCTAACGGCTCTTCCACAACCAGCGGTGCGAAGCTCGTCGTCGGCGATTCGCACGACGGCAATGCGCCTCTCTGTCGAAAGCGTCGTCGCCAGTCGTAAATCTGCCAGCGCGTCGCACCATGCTTGCGCGCCACCTCCGATATCTGAGCGCCAGGCAATAAACTCTCGGCAACGATCCGAGCCCGCTCAGCTTCCGAACGCATGCGCCGACCCGTCGGTCCCTCAAGCACTTCAAGCCGGCTGACTGCTCCAATCGGCGAGCCGCCCAAATGGACGTCCTTTTTGCCGTCCAAGGCGCTTCCGGCTCAGAACATTGTCGCCGGTAAAGAGCTTCACATCGTCCAACAACTCAGAAAACGGCGGCTCTTTTCTTGCCGTGCCGAAGCCACCAGGTCAGCGCCCGCTTGATGGCGTACAGCGGGCGGTGTTTGAGGCCGTCACGCCAGCTGTTGATTTTTAGCCGCTTGTCCCTCTTGTCCTTATCGCAAATCAAATCCGGGTATATTGATGATGCGGTCCGCGCAGAATGGGACGACAGAGAACGCGTCCGGCTGTCTAAGCGGCGCGTGACATCGGCGCGTGTTTATTCAACGACAAATAAAGGCGCGTGCGGTTGTACAACACGACGACAGAACGCCTAGAGACCAAGGGCCGCGAGCTTCTTTGTCTGTGCATATCCAGGCGCCGGACATCTGGTCCCTATTCATAAGATGATCGAGAAGACTGGCGGAGAGGTTTGCCGCTGCAGCTGCGCTGGTGCGAGATCGAATCGATGGTTAGAGATTCCTGCGAGGATGTTCGATCTAGTGGCCAGCGCAACCTGGCGAGATGATGCTGCTCCCCGTGTTGATGTTGCTGCGCTCCGCGTCTTGCCGACGTTGCTGCAGGACGTGGCGCTCGTTTCGGGCGCAGGCTGGGACATGCCCTCGTACTCCTGCGGTCCTGCGGGGTAAAAGGGAGCTGGAGAACAGGACCGTGCAAAGCCACGGGACGAGCGCGGCTCGTCAGAACTAGACTCGGCGCCGCAGTCTAGTTCCTTTTCGCTGTTCATAGAATTGCGCGGCCGAGTCAATAGCCGCGCATCGGTTTTGGGCTTACAAGCCGTAGTAATCGTCGACCGCTCGAGTCCGTGCTGGGTCTGACCAGTTCCAGCTCGTATCGGTCGCGTATTTGGGCGCACCCTTCAGCTGATCCACGCTCACGCCGGTCCGGTAGCCCCCGAGAGCGGTGTCGTATTTCAGGGAGTTCCATGGCAGCGGGTAATGGTCGTCACCAATGCCGAGAATTCCGCCGAAGCCCAGCACGGCGTAGGAAACTTGGCCGCTGGTCTTCTCAATCATGACGCGCGCGATGGTGCCGATCTTCTCTTCGTTCGCGCCGTAGACAGCCGTTCCTTCGACCTTATCGCTACCGATCAGACGGCCGGTGCTTCCTTCAATGGACATAGGGTTCTCCTTGGTTAGGACGGAAGAAAGCGAGAGGCGCGGCAAATGTTCCACGGCGCCGCGCGTTTCCGATTTCATGGCCCAATCCACTACGGCCTGGGTCGGTGGCCGAAAAGCTAGCGACATCAACAGCGCAGTCATCATGATCAATCCGGTCGCGATGGCAATGAGGAAGTAACAAGACATACTCGCCAACGCCGCAACAGCAAAGGCATTCGACACCAATCGCGAGCGTCAAAGGGCGGAGCGGCTGGCTCGTGAGACTGTCGGGCCACCTCCGCTGGCTGATCGGGACAGGAAGATTGATCGTGAAGGGCGGTGATGAATGGACACCCCGGAACCGTCTTACAAGACCGTGAGCAAACAAAACTAAATGCCATGCGAGCAATTCCATGCGCGCCCGCGCAGCGGATGCGGCCGCCCCCGCAGTGGAAAAGGTCAAGGAATTGGCAGGTGAGGCCGCCGCGCGCGTTCAATCGTTCGGCGAGGATGCGGTTGACGCGGCCTCCGTACGCAGACCGTCCATAAAACGAAGTCCGGCGATACACTTCAGCCCTTGCCGAAATCAAGGACCGCAAGGTCTATGCTGTATGTCCTGAATCAACTCCTTCGGCGCTTTCTTTTCGCGTTGTGGAGTCATTTTAGCCGGGCTTTCCTTTCCCGGCACACCGCGTGGCCCTAGTTGCTCGCGCTGCATATCCTCTTCTGAAAGCTCCGCCTCGCGGCCATTGATTGGTTTGTCTGGCATGGTGACCTCCTAAACGCCGCACACAGTGGCGGGCATTCTCTCGGCTCCTTTTGGTTTTTGTTAGAGCCGGCCGATTTCGAAGTCCTCGCAGGAATAGCCGAGCATCGAAAGTCCTTCCTCGAGAAAATCGCCGAGCTGCGGAACGCCGAGAAGATAGCTGGCGGTGCGCTCATTGTGCGCGCGGGCGGCCTCCTCGCGAACCATCGCCCAGTCGGCGGCGGAATAGTCATCGCGCCCCAGCCATGTCAGCGAGACGAGATCAATCTGCTCGTCCTCGGATAAGGCGTCGATAAGCCCGGTCAACTCTTCCACGACAGGGTCGTCTTCATGCTCTTCGAGAACGACGGCTTCCATATCATCGAACGGATTCGATCCCCGATTGGGCTCCGTCATTGCGTCTTTCGCGTCGAATTGCCTGGCCTTGATAATGATGAAACACACCTTCTCAGTTGAAATCGTCAGCGCCGACGACGACTCGCCGGATACCGACCTGGGCTGCGCTGCTGCGCTGCTTCTGCCGGCATGATCGGACCTCGTGAGTATCTTTCGTTAGAAAACTCCACCGCCGAGTTATTGGTTCCAGGCCTCCCCAGTCAGCTATGTAAAAATCCCGCTCGACTTGTTGTTCTCTTTTGTTCTAATGCGCCATGGCTTCAGATCGACCAGCATCGTGGCGCATGCCGACCGAGAAACAGATGGAGAAGATGGCGGCCGAGTCTGCCAAGCAACCCCCCTCGCCTGCGCCGCAGGATGACGGCTGATGGCAGTTCATCTTGAATGATCCTAGCGCTGCCGGCTCCCCTCGCCTGCCGGTCCACGGACGATGGCGTTGCACCTGGTGAAGCCGCAGAATGTCAAAGCGCATCAGCCGCCATCCGCCGAGCTGAAGCACTATCGCGTGTTGCTGGCAACGTCGGCGCCATCGCATTTAGTCGCACGGGTGACTGCCGCCGCCTGCGCCAAGTATGTTTATCCAAGCGCCGAGATATTCCTGCCCGAACACAATGCGGCCAAGCTCGCTATATCTGGCAACGCGCGGACTTGAGCCGTCCGGTGTTCCAGACAAATTCAAATCTGTCGGGGCCAAGTTTCTAACCGCAATGTCAGTTGCGGCAACATTCGATAAATTGTTGGTAGACAGCGCATCGCCGCCCGCGGCGCCTATCGCCGCAATCGCATCGTCCACATACGCTTCTGTCGCGCGCAGATGCCCGCCGACGGTCGTACCGTCATGCAGCACAAGCCGGTTGTTGGTCGTGTCCGGGGTGACTTCACCGGCCGCGCCGGTAAACGCGGCGACTTGATCTGCGGAGCCGCGCCGGAGTTTTAATTCAGCAGACGTTGGCATTATTCCGTGCTCCCAAGGTCAACTATCTCTCCGACTGGATCGGCTACCGATCCCAAGTCCTTGATGAATCCGTCTACAGAGGGCGCCCGCTTGGCAGCTTCTGACGTTTCAATTTCGTCTTCTGGTTTATCGTCATGCAAAACGGGTGTCATTTGTCGTTCAGTCATAGATCCTCCTGTTGAAATGAATTCATCACCGGCCGGTACATCCGCGGCACGGTGATGTTGAGTGGTACTGGTGGGTTGCGTGCGCAATGGCACATGCTAAAAGCTGATCGCAAACGATGGAGAGCGACGTGGCCAAGAAGACAACAAAACCCCGCCCATGGACTACAACCGACGTGCACAAGCTCAAGGGATTGGCCAAGAAGAAAGTTGGGGTAGAGAAAATCGCGCGCGCTCTTAAACGCACGGTGGCTGCTACTACTGTCAAAGCATCAGTGCTCGGAGTGTCGCTGGATACACGGGGTTAAAGCAGGTATCGACTGCGGTTGTTTTGTTGAGAGTCATCACCATCTAGGAGATGACTCCAACCAGGATCGCAATGAAAACTCTACATAAACCTGAACAATCCGAGGAACTTCAGCCTCGGAACCCTCAGCGTGCCGACATAATCCCAACCAGCGGATTCTCCATGGTTGTCGATGGAAAGCTGAAAATCAATTTCGATGATGATCAAACCGCCCGCTTAGCCGGTGCTGAACTCCTAGCAAAATTTCCGATGCTTCGCGTCGAAGTGTATGACGCGCAAACCGGGGTCCGCACCAAAGTCGATGCGGTGACCGTAAATTAGTCGAGCAAGTCGTCCGGCTCCTCTTCCGCTGCCCAGCTAACCTTTGATGCATCGGCCGGTGTCGCGCCCATGCTGCTTAAGCAAAGCCTTAAGTCTCAAGTGTACCGAGTTTGACGCCAGGGGCGCGCTGCTCTTCCTGCCAGTTAGCAAAACCGGTAAGAAAACCATTCTGCTATCGGCCAGCTACCGCCCTGCTGGAAGAATTGTCCCGCATCGGTGTCTACGTCATCACAGGTAAGTCCGCGGGCACAAAGGACGAGCGGCCACGCTCTGATTTGAACCGGCCTTGGCGCTTGGTCCACAAACGCGCCAAGATTTAAGACGTCCGCATTCATCATTTGCGACACTCTTTCGCGAGCGTCGGCATAGGCGCGGGCCTTGGCTTCCGATTATCGGCAATCTGCTGAGCCACTCTCAGTTCAGTACGACGCAGCGATACGTCCACGTCACGGTCGACCCAGATCAAGGCGTGGCCGATATGATCGCGAGTAAAATCGCAGACGCAATGAATAGTGGGAAGTAATAGCCACCTCATCTGAACAACCGTTCAGAATTCTCTGTAAAGGCCGCCGGAACATAAGCATCTAGCGCCGCGTTTGGCTTGGGTGACTCACAAGGAGACGATTATGAAAAAGCTTTTTTACGTACTCGCTGCTACCGCAGCGTTCGCGCTAGCTGTTCCAACATTAGCCAGCGCCGAAAAAATTGTAATCAAGCGTCACGATCACGACGGGTGGCATCACCGCCATCATGACCACAGCTGGCACCGTCACGAAGGATGGCGTCACCACGAAGGTCGCCATCATCACCACGATGGTGGTGGAAAAACAGTGATTATCAAACGCGACCACCACGACTATTGATTTTAATGGCTCCGTTTCGACGGGGCCCTTTTTCTGTTCGGCGAAGCTAGTGCCGGAAGTTCAAGATGGTCGTCTCATCGGGATAGTGTCGCGTCCGAGCTCCAGACCCGCAAACGTGCGCATCGAGCAAATGTCGTAAAGCGCTTCTTGCGCGCCGGGATCAGAGAGGTTGTACCACTGCTGCAAGCAATAAATCCGTAGCATCACCGCCAATGGAAATGGTTGGGTTTCAGAAAACTCCAAGTCGGAGCGGCGCCCCTCGCCACTGTTGCTGGTCGATTAGCAGAATGCATTTCTCGAATTCGCAGAACTACGCGCGAGGACACTTTTGCCTCATGCATCGTCGGCGTTCCAGCATCTGCGGTAGGGTAAAGGGCTCGCCCCCTGAGGAACCGCCTATCGGTTTTCTCGGCGCTGCTCTGCTGGCATCCACATAGCAACGGATCTCATTGGCTTGGCAAGCTAAACGCCGGCCACCGTCTAGACGTTCGTGGCTCCGAACCTCCGCCGCTCCGCGGTAGAACGGAATGATGAGCGGCCGAATAAGGACTCTCGATTATTTGACGTCGCCGATGATGGCAGCGACGCGCCGGGAGTGCTGGTCCACGATGACGAGTTCGTCGCCGGCAATAACATACTTATCTCCCGAAAATCCATTCAATGCTTTGGGCACTCCAGGCGGTAGATCCGCTAGCGGAGTCTGTTCTGCCACTGAAGCGCCTATCATCAACTCGAAGTTCGGGCGCGCGACCGTTGGCGGATGGCCAGAGGCAAAAATCGCGCGCAGCGTCGCACGTTGCGCGTCATCTATGTTGATCGGCTCAGAGGTTTTGATAGCGCTGGCGTGACCACCGGATGCATGTTCCTCAATTCCGGGATTTTGCTTCGCGGTCTCCCCGCCTGCAGGATTTTGTTTCGCCACTTCCCGGGCAACGGGATTTTGCTTCGCGGCTTCCCCGCCTCCGGGATTTTGCTTGGCGGCGATGCTCTGGCTCTGCGCCGGAACGGCATTGCCCACATTAGTTGCTGGGGTATGGACGTCTGAGCCGGTGGAAGGTGTTGCTAAAAGCTCTTTGCTGCGCTGGAACCAAGAAAAGGCGAACCAAGCACCAATCAGCAGTATGAGGGCCACAACGGCAGCGCGATTCAGGAGCTTGCGGGAGCCTTCTTCGCTGTGCGGGAAATCTATCATTACTGTGCCTTTCACGGATTCTGGGGGACCAATTCTGAACTGTCATATTCGTTCCCAGAGTGATCGCTCGTACCCTGGAGTGAAGACGACGCGAGCTCGTTCCCGCTGACCACCCGCCGCTGTCAACGGCGGAGCAAAACCGGGCCACTGGGGCGGAGTAAAAGCAGGCCAGTGGGGTTTCGGCGCAGGCCGTTCGCGAAGCGCGCTTTCAATGGCGCCGTAGCGAGCGAGCGGCCTTTTGGATTTGGCAGAATGAGGGGTCAGGCGGGGGTCTGGTTTTGCTCCGCCGCGACAGCCATGGCGGCTGACCGGCGACGACCGGTGGATTGCTTGAGCCGATAGCTGTCGCCGTTCATGCCCAGGATGTGGACGTGATGGGTCAGCCTGTCGAGCAGCGCGCCGGTGAGCCGCTCGGAACCGAATAACAGAGGCTGCGCCATTCTCGACGGAGTGGTGTCTGATTTAACGATCGTAAACCCGCGCCACGGCCTTGCGGGTCAGCGTCTCGAGCTCGTGACGCTGCGTTCGGCACGTGGTCCGGCCGTCGTCGTTGTTCGATTACCCGACGGGCGCCATCGTTCAATCCGGCATTCGGCGACCGATCTTGCGACCGCGCCATCGGAAGAAGAAGGCGCATCGAAGTCGTTGGCCTGTATCAGCGTCCGAACGCTGCTCACATTGATGCACCATTTGCACAGCACGTTGACCTCCCGTATCGAGGAGGTGATTCGCGATGAACATCCCATCGAATCCACACCGCGTAGCGTCTCGGACCCCCACCGAACTTCCAAAGCCGGGGATCACGACACTCCCGAGACTTTGGCTCGATCTGCCGGCGGAAACGTAGCAGCAGATCGCGTGGAGCTTCGTACTGCTTCTGAGGATGCGACCAACCCGCGCGCCGATAAAGGCGGATCGGCATGTTGAGAGCATCGAATAGCTCGGACGAACGCGTTACAGCCATCCGACTCGCGCGGAAGCGTATTCAACCCGCACACATCATCGCATGGTCTTGCTGGCGCAGGGCTCACCAGGCATTGAAAGAGACTGCGGTCTCGGCGCGCAAGGGTGGCAAGCGCATTTGGCGCGGAAAATGTCCATCTCATCCGAAGCTGCTGGCTGAGCTGATCCGCAAGCGAGCACCGGAAGCCAGGAGCGTCGTGTTCGAGACCGGCCCCCTGTCGATATGGTCCTGGGATCGGCGCGGTTACCTCTTCCTCCTTTGCCGCAGCGATCGAAGACCCGGCAAACTTTCGAATGTCGCGCTCGGTGGGCGCGTAGCTGGGCCTTATCGCTCTAGTCCTGCAGCCGCAACCAAGAAGGGCAGAGCGAGCAGGAAAGCAAAGGGACGATCAAGCGTCGCCAGCCAGCCGCGAACATGGGGTCTAGAGGCTTCGTGAAACAATCATGTGCCCTCAAGTCTTCATGAATGACGTCCGGACCGCTATGAAGATGCGCGTCAATGCTACTCTCCTGGCAGGCGGGAATATGTAGGGGTGTTCATGGCCTTCGCCCAGTTTGTCATCGCGTGTTCGGCGCGTACGCCCAAGGCGAGAGGCCGGGGTTCTGGTTCGTAATGCAATTGGCGATGGTGGTGGAGTTCATCACGGCGTATCATCCAAGTGGTCATTCAGGACGAAATGCGGGGCTTATTGTTTCGCTGCATCGATCCGCCGTGTTTTCCATTTGAGCACCCGCTCGACGGTGCCGCCTTGCGCGATGACCGCAAAAAGCACCACGAGGTATGTGGCCGCCAGCGCACTAGCGCGATAGGGGCCGACGGGCAGTCCGAGTGCGAGGGCTACCGATATCCCGCCCCGCAGACCACCCCAGACCAAGGTCGTCGGTGCCAGAGGTCCCAGCGTTACGAACGGTTTCAGAAGAGTAAGGGGTACTATGACTGATGCCCCGCGCGAGGCTAACGCAAGCGGCACCGCGACGATTGCCAGCCCGAGCATGCGCATATCGAATGAAATGGCCACGACCTCCAGCCCTATGAGCAGGAACAGCACCGAGTTGAGAATATCGTCGATCAGCGACCAAAACTTCAGCAAATAATCCTTGGTGGTGTCGCTCATGGCATGGGCCACACCATGATTGCCGATCAGCAATCCAGCCACCGCCATCGCAACCGGTCCGCTCACATGAAGCCATCGCGCCGCCGTGTAGCCTCCCATGACCACGGCAAGACTGATCATGATCTCGAGATTATAGTCGTCGATCGATTGCATGGCACGGAAAGCGATCCAGCCGATCGCCAAGCCTAACATAATGCCGCCGCCGGCCTCAATCAGGAACAGTTGCGCCGCGTTTAGGATTGACAGCGGCTCGTCACCAAGCGCTGCTGCCAGGATGATGGTGAAGACAACGACGCCGATGCCGTCGTTGAACAAGCTCTCTCCCGCCACGGTCGCTTGCAGTGTCGCTGGAATATCGGCGCGGCTGAGGACCCGCATGATCGCCACGGGATCCGTTGGACTAATCAGCGCCCCGAATACAAGACACCAGGCCAGGGGAAGCGGGGCTCCCAGCAGACCGGCCATAACATAGAACCCGCCGCCGACGAGCGCAGTCGATAACAGAACACCGAATGTGCTGAGAACGATGATCGGCCAGCGTCCGCGCCGCATCTCATTCCAGTCGACATGGAGCGCGCCGGCGAACAACAAGAACGACAACATGCCGTCCATCAAAGTTGCATGAAAATCGATGTCGGCAATGAATCGCGTAACGTCGCTTCCGACCTTGGTGGAGGGCAGAAGCCAGTCGAGCGCAACGACGATCAGAGATGCGGCGGCACCCATGATCGTCAGGCCGACGGATTGCGGCAGGTGAATGAAGCGATGGTTAGCGTAACCCAGGATGGCGGCCAAGACGATAAGAATCGCCGCCGCATCGAATGGCGTGATGACCAGCCCGTGCATCATCGTCATGTCGTTTCGTGCAGTGTCGGGACCGCATCGACGTCGGTGTCGATCCAGACGACAAACCAGAGGCCCAGCATTATAGCGATCATGGCGCCGTGCGACCCGTACAGCGCCTTGAGGAGGTGTTGATGAAGGTCCTCACTCCACGATATCCGCTTCACAGCAGAACGAACCACGCCATGGAGCCGAGCATCGACGTCGCCGAGCTCCAGACCCGCGAACGTGCGCATCGAGCAAATGTCGCAAAGGACTTCTTCCGCACCAGGATCAGAGAGTTGTACAACTGCTGCAAGCAATAAATCCGTAGCATCACAGCCAATCGAAATGGTCGCCGACCGCCACAGCTGTTCTTACCCAGATCAATTCCGAGTACGGCGATAGGCGTTTTGGTCATGGGCCTCTCCTCTGTTTCCAACGCAAGATTGCATCGATGGTGAGGGGCGGGCCATCCTATAAAATTTGAACGGGGATGGGGAGGACGAGGCATGAGGTATCCTGCATCTGAGAAAGCCGAGATCATCCAGATGGTCGAGCAGGCGAAAGCTCGGTCTTTCAGGGCCGCGAGTAGTCACCGCCAGCAGAAATTTCAGCCAAAGCGAGCGAGGCTTGCAATATATCCATCCTACAAGATGAGCTGGCAACGTAGACACAGGCGCGTGGAACTACGACGACGGCGGGGTATTGGTATTCTCATCAAGCATGAGGAAATAACGATGCCAGACACGAACCGCAATTCAAATTTGAACCATGATAACAACTCAAACCGCACTACGGGAATAGGTGCTGGGACGATTTGGGCGATTCTTGGGGCGCTGGTGATCGTCGGCGCTCTGTTCGTTTGGCCGACGTGGAGAGGTTTTACCGGCAATACGGCGAACAATAGCTCGTCCACGGTCGGTCAGACCAGCAATCGTCCCATTGCGCCGGCTGCGCCCATAGCCACGGGAAGGTCTCCGACGGTGCCTGCTACAACCCGATAACTCGCCTTCAGTTTTCGGAAAGAGGCCGCCTCGATCACATCGAGCAGCAGTGGCCCGAGTCTCGATCAACCGCCAGCGAGATGGGGTTGCGACAGGGACACCTTCGTGCGGCGGATCGCGTCGTGTGGCCCGCTCATCGCGGGATGATCTGCAACCCGAAACCGTTGGCTTTGTGGCAAGGTGGAATTCGGTGTTGGATTTGTGCAGACTGATCTTTGGAAATGGTGATCGACCTTCTGGGTGTCAAATCCAAGTGCGGCCCTTTTCGCGTCCGAAAATGGATCTGACTCATATGTGGACGTATATGGACCCCGTATATGGACCCCGCCCGATTGCAACAGGTTGGACGGATCAGGATCACAGGTCACAACTGCTTCTTCGCTTTTATCATTCGGCCACGCTTGGCGACTGAGACGAGTTTCCGCCTTGGACCCAGCGGTTGGCTTGGCGGAGCTCATCAAAGTGCCACTTAGGGTGCTGCCGGTCAGAACCACGGTCGCGCCCAGTACGAGCAAGGCCACCAAGGTGAGAATATCGGTATAGATCCCGCAGATCGCCAGGATGCCGAGGACGACTGCGGCGAGACCCGCGACGCACTGCACGCCCAGCAGAACCGGACGCCATTTCACCGGATAGGATCTCGCTTGCTGAGAGCATCTGTCCGGCGTCAAGCCGCAGGGAGGCCTGTGCGTTGAGAACGGTTCCCTTACCAACGAACGCTGCCAAAAAAGTCAGCAAGATGCGTATTGGCAAGAGGATACTCACCTGAGTTCAGCATCGAAGACCTCGGGTATTGAGATGACCGGGATTCGCAGGCGCCGGCGGACGACCTCGACAAAGTCGGGGTCGCGCTTGGCAGCCAAACCGCGATCATGTGGCCGGCTGAAGATGCGGGGCCTGGACACGGATTGCGCGTAGAAGCCCGATGCTGCACGCGCATTCCTAACGCCGCCGCGCACGGGGAACTCCGGCCAACATGAGAAGCGATGATTACCAGATTGTCAATCGGCCCTTTAATTGCCTTATGTTGTCAAGCCTCCTTGCGACGCCGGCACTGGGGTCATGGTCCTTTCCGAGGTCGCTAGGCGCCTCATGATGATGTCCGGGTCGGGTGCCTCAACGTGTTCAGCGGAGTGCAGACTAACCGCCACCAGCCGATTGACCGAGGTCACCACGACGACCGTCCCAGCGGGACATCGCCGACCCGGCGGACCGGGCCAGGAACTTGCAAAATACGTCAGGCCGGCTTCGCGCCCCAATCGAACGACGTGCCGTCGACCCAGATACAGTGGAGAACCACCGCGATCTTCCGGGCGATGGCGACCTTCGCCTTTTTCATTCCGATCCGTTTTGCAAGCTTCATTCCCCAGGCTTTGAGGGAGGACCATTTTTTGGTCCGATAAAGCAAAACGGTTGCTGCTTCGAACAGGTAAGTTCGGAGTAACCGGTCGCCCCATCGCGATATCTTGCCACTAGTGTCAATCTCACCAGATTGATTGCGCCGAGGTGTAAGGCCGAGATAGGCGCCGACCGAGGAAGCCGATCGGAAGCGGGACGGTTCATCGATAGTATGGCGGAATGTTAGGGCGGTCACCACGCCGACACCAGGCACCGTCATCAAGCGGCGCGTCGTCTCGTCCGACTTCGCCAAGCGGCGGACATCGTCGTCGAACTTGCTTTGCTGCTGACAGATATGCTCATGAATCGACAGGAGCGGCGCAATCACGCTGAGGAGGTGATGATCTTCACCCAATAGCTCGCTGACCTGATTGCGGAACTGTCGGCCGATGGCGCGGGGGAATAGCAACCCGCATTCCTTGATCAGACTGCGGACCTGGTTCTCGATATCCCGGCGCATGGACACGAGCCGGGCTCGCGCGACGAGTATCGAGCGGATCCTCTGGCTTTCCTCGCTTTTAACTTTGACTTCTCGATACCAACCGACCCGCACCAATTCAGCGAGACCTCGCGCATCGTTCTGATCGCTCTTGTTCATACGCACCGACAGGGCGGCGTGTGCATGCCGCGCATCAATGCAAACGACCGGAAGCTCGACCCTCCGAAGTTCGTGCCAAAGCCAGCTCGCCATCGCACCGGTCTCAAAGCCAATGCGCTCCGCCAGTGGCGCATGTTTACGAAGCAGCCTAGTCAGATCGCCGGGATCAGACTTGGCCTTTCCCTCGAAGATTAATTGCCCAGTCTCGCTGACCACGCATACTGCGGTTTCTCTCTGCGAGACGTCCAGCCCGACGTATTGCTTCATGACAGCTCCTCCGAATCATTTGATTGCGAGAGTTCAACGATAACGGAGCTTTTGTGCCGCGAGCGCCGACCGCAATTACGTCATCGTGTTCAAATTTGACCCCATATCGGCGTCCAATTTTGACCCCTTCGAGCGACGAGTCTTGACGGTAGCGTTCGCCTCGTCGGAGCTGGCCGGGGTTGCGGAGACGGGGCGAGCGCGGGTTGCGTGATCGTCGTCGCGGCTTTTGAAGCGCCAACTGTCGTTGCCGGTCTCGACGATGTCGCAATGGTGAGTCAGGCGGTCGAGCAGCGCGGTCGTCATCTTTGCATCGCCGAACACGCTGGGCCATTCGCCGAACGCAAGGTTGGTGGTTACGACGATCGACGTGCGCTCGTATAGCCGGCTGACGAGATGGAACAGCAACTGTCCGCCGGACTGAGCGAACGGCAGGTAGCCGAGTTCGTCGAGGACGATGAAGTCCATCCGGGTCAGATGTTCGGCGATCCGACCCTGTCGTCCGTTGCGGGTCTCGATCTCCAAACGGTTGACGAGGTCGACCACGTTGTAGAAGCGGCCGCGTGCGCCAGACCGGATGCAGCTTCGGGCGATTGCAATGGCCATATGTGTTTTGCCGGTGCCGGTACCGCCGACCAGGACGGCGTTACGTTGCTGGGCGATGAAGCCGCCGCCGGCGAGATCATTGACCAGGGTCTGGTTGATGGGGGTGCCGTCGAACTGGAAGTCCTCGAGATCCTTGGCAAGCGGCAGTTTGGCGATGGTGAGCTGGTACTTGATCGAGCGGGCCTGCTTCTCGTTGATCTCGGCGTTGAGCAGGTCGCCGACAATGCGCTGCGGTTCGTGCTGGCGCTTTACGGCAGTCGCCATGATCTCGTCGAAGGCCGCCTTCATGCCGTAGAGCTTGAGCTCACCCATGAGGTCGAACAGTTGAGTACGTTCCATCAGATGGTTCTCCTGAGGTTGTCGTAACGGGCACAGTCGGCGATCGGGGCATGGCGCAAAGTCAGCGCAGCCGGGGTGAGGATGTTGGCCGGCGGCGCAGGATCACGCTGGCGGGCCAGGATGTTGAGCACGACATCAGCGGAATGAACGCCGTTGGTGATCGCTTCGGCGCAGGCCGCTTCGACTGCCGGAAGGCCATCGGTCAGAACCGCATTGAGGATATCGACCATCTGCCGGTTGCCATCGTCGGCACCGGCGAGCTTGCGCCGTATACGTTCTATCGCAGCCGGAAGCACCCAGTCCTTGAAGGGAGCGCCATTGTGCGTGTTTCGCGGGATCGTGAGCACCGATTTCAGATGATCGTGAGCAGGGATTTCGCGGGATCGTGAGCAGCGATTTCAGGCGATCGTGAGCACCCCTTTCGCGGGTGCCTGACGCTTCGGCCGACAAACTCAACCGGGTTACGGGTTCCTCATTCAACCGATGAGGAAGCCCGATGCCTACCGAGAGATTGTCGATGCGCCGGATCAGAGAAGTTTTACGTTTGAGGCACCAAGGGTTGACCGAGCGGGTCATCGCGCGGACCTTGGGGGTGAGTAATGGCGTGGTCCATGGCTACGTGCGGCGAGCGCGCCTGGCGGGGCTCGCCTGGCCACTTCCGGAAGGAATGGACGACGATGGCTTGGAACTGTTGCTATTCCCGGCACCGGCGTCAGCGTCGCAAAGCGACCGGCGCCCGATACCGGACTGGGCTTTTGTCGAGAAGGAGCTTCGCCGCCGCAGCGTGACGCGCCTGCTGCTCTGGGAAGAGTATCGCGCCGCCAATCCGGACGGCTTTGGCTACACCTGGTTTTGCACGACCTTCGAGGCCTGGAAGAACCGCGTGCGCCCGTCGATGCGCCAGACCCACATCGGCGGGGAGAAGGTGTTCGTTGATTTTGCCGGCGACACCATCGACGTCGTCGATCCGATCACCGGCGAAGCGCACGCCATGAAGCTGTTCGTCGCGGCGATGGGAGCCTCGAACTACACCTACGCCGAGGCTTGCCCAAGCGAGAGCCTGTCCGACTGGATCGGCGTGCATACCAACCTGTTCAGGTATCTCGGCGGCGTGCCGAAGTTCGTGGTCTGCGATAATCTCAAGGCCGCCGTGACCAACCCCGATCGCTACGATCCCGGGATCAACCGAACCTATGCCGAGATGGCCGGTCATTACGGCACCGCGATCCTTGCGGCGAGGCCGAGACGACCGAAGGACAAGGCCAAGGTCGAGGTCGCCGTCCAGATCGCACAGCGCTGGATTTTGGCGCGCCTGCGCAATCAACGGTTCTTTTCCCTGGCAGAGCTGAATGCTGCGATTCGTACCCTGGTTGTCGAGCTCAACGCCCGGCAGATGCGCGGATTCGGCACCAGCCGTGCCGAACTGTTTGCCGAGGTCGACCGTCCCAAGCTGGGGGAGTTGCCGGAGCAGCCCTATGTCTTTGCGCGCTGGAAGCGTTGCCGCGTCGCCCCCGATTATCACGTCGAGGTCGATGGCCATTGGTATTCCACGCCGTATCGCCTGATCCGTGAACTCGTCGATGTTCGCATCACCGACAAGACGGTCGAGATCTTCCACAAGGGCCAGAGGATTGCCAGCCACCCGCGTGCGCCGAACCGGCGCGGCCACACCACAATTGCCGACCACATGCCGAGCGCGCATCGCCGCTACGGCAAGTGGACGCCGGGAGGGCTGATCGCCGCCGGCGAGAAGATCGGCCCATCGACCGCGGCGTTTTTCCAGGCCGTCATCGCGGCCCGGCCGCATCCAGAACAAGGCTTTCGCACCTGCCTCGGCATCCTGGCGCTGACCAGGAGCTACGACGATGCCCGCATCGACGCCGCCTGCCGGCGCGGCATCCTGATCAAGGCGCATTCCGTCGCCTCGATCCGTTCGATCCTCAAGAACGGACTGGATCGCGCATTCCTCGACGAGGCAACCGACGACCACCCCCTGCGCCACGGCAACATCCGCGGTCAGGACTATTTCCACTGAACCCTGGAGATCCCTATGCTGACACATCCTACCCACGAACGGCTGATCACGCTCGGCTTGACCGGCATGGCCAAGGCCATGGAGGAACAACGACGATCACCCGATCTCAACGCGCTGTCGTTCGAGGAGCGCGTCGGCTTGCTGGTTGATCGCGAGGCCGCAGAGCGCGACACCAAACGTCTCACCACCCGCCTCAAATTCGCAGCCCTTCGGCAAAACGCATGCGTGGAAGATATCGACCTGCGCACGCCGCGCGGCATCGATCGCGCTGTGTTCGCCAAATTGATCGCCGGCGATTGGATCGCCCGTCATCAGAACCTGCTGATCACCGGGGCAACCGGGCTCGGCAAAAGTTGGATTGCCTGTGCACTTGGCCACAAGGCCTGTCGCGACAATCGATCGGTCCAATACCATCGCGTGCCCCGCCTGTTCGAGGCGCTCGCGCTGGCCCGCGGCGACGGCCGCTATGGCCGCCTGCTCAAAACCATCAGCCGCGTGCAGCTGCTGGTACTCGACGATTGGGGCCTGTCGGTGCTCAACCCGTCAGAGCGACGCGACCTTCTCGAGATCCTCGATGATCGCCACGGTCGCGCCTCCACCGTCGTCACCAGCCAGGTCCCGGTCGATCAATGGCACGCCGTCATCGGCGACCCAACATTGGGCGACGCCATCCTGGACCGCCTCGTTCACAACGCCCACCGCCTCCAACTCAGCGGAGAAAGCATGCGAAAACAGAACGCGCGAAACAGAACGCTTGACGAAGCCGCGAACCCCTGAACCAATCACCAAGTCGGCCAAAGCGGCTGCTCATGATCGCCTGAAATGTCTGCTCACGATCAAATGAAACGAGCGCTCACCATCGAGTGAAATCGCCGCTCACGATCACCGAAATGCGCACCATTGCGCAAAGCACCGGGTTTGCGAACTAGCACCGGTACGTAATGCCAGGGATCGTAGGTGGTCTCGCCACGACCGAATGAGCGGGGATGCTCGGCAACGATGCGTCCGTCCTGGCGGATCACGATCCGGTCGGCATAGGCATGAACCTCGACAGGCCGTCCGACGGCGCTGGCTGCGACCGAGTATTTGTTGTTGTCGAAGCGCACCAGGCAGGTCTTTGAGACCGATGCCGGCACCGCGTGGAATCCGTCGAACCGGCCCGCATAGGGAACGAGCTTCGGCCGCTCGGCTTCGAACACCTCCCAGACCGTCTGTTCGGGCAGTTCTGGATGCCTGTGCGCCTTGGCGTAGGTGATGCACTTGTCCAGCAGCCAGGCGTTCAACTCGTTGAGATTCTTGAACCGCAGCCGGGGTGTGAAGAAGCGTTCCCGGACAAGCCCAACCTGGTTCTCGACTTGGCCCTTCTCCCAACCCGACGCTGGCGTACAGGCAACCGGATCGACGAGATAATGGCTGCACATCTGCAGGAAGCGGCGATTGTAGAAACGACCTTTACCGACGAAGATCGTCTCCACGGCCGTCTTCATGTTGTCGTAGATGCCGCGCACGCAGGTGCCTTTGAACAGAGCGAACGCCCGGTCGTGGGCATCGAACACCATCTCCTGCGTCTCGCGCGGATAGCACCGCACGAACAGCATCCGGCTGTGGCAGAGCCGGACATGGGCGGCCTTCACGATCACCGTCACGCCATTGAGCAGGACGACCTCGTGGCTCCAGTCAAACTGATAGGCTTCTCCCGGCGCAAAGCTCAGCGGGACATAAGCCGCAGCCGTCGATTGTCCGCGCTCCTTGCTCCATCGCCTGGCGTAACGTCGCACGGCGTCGTAACCGCCATCATAGCCGCGGCCGCGGAGATCCTCGAAGATCCGGATCAACGTCAGCTGTTCGCGAGCCGACTTGCCTGCGTTCCCTGACAACAATCCGTCGAGTTCTGCCGCCCACCGTCCCAGCTTCGGCCGCGGCTGGATGACACGCTCGTACTCGAACGAGGTCTCGCCTGACCTCAGCACCTTCCGGACCGTGTTCCGCGACACCTTCAGGTCACGGGCGATCTCCTTGATCGTCTTGCCCTTGATGAAGTGCTCGCGCCGTATCCGGGCAATTGTCTCCACGATCAGCATCCCCGACCACCTGCTTCATGACAAAGCAGGCAGCGCAACAGACCAACCTGTAGGGGGTCAATTTTGGACGCCGATCCCCCGGCTTAGGGGGTCAATATTGCAGGCCGAATGACACCCAGCAGAGCGATGAGTGCGTGCCGTTCTTACCGCAACTGCTCGGATAACGCTTCGCCGTTCAAAACCAGCGTCCGCGGCCATAGTAGCCGCCACCGCCAATGAGAAGCACGATTACAATGATGATGATGAGCGTTGTAGTGTCCATGTCGGGCCCCTAGTAAGGTTATATCCAGCAGGGAACCACCAACTGCCCGCTTAGTTCCAACATTTAAAGCTAACCAGCTTAATTCAATGAACTACGACCCCTCAAGAAAGCGCGGCAGCTGCTCGCTGAACCGCGGCGTTGAGATTCTGCCTCAGTCGACCCTATCCCCGCCGTCGATGCGTTCATCAAGGCGATCTGGGCCAACATCTTCATAGGAGGCAATCGCGCCTTCTACGATACGAGCTGCGACCGCATACATCTGCCCGACCCGTCGCAGTTCAGGACCGCGGAGTACTTTTATGCCACCAACCTCCATGAAAGCGTTCATTATGCCGTAAGATGGATTATGCCGCATGGCCAAGCTTTGCAGCGAGCAAACCGGTTCTGGGCCAAGCGGCAGTTCGGCATAATCAGAGCCATCAGGAAACCACGAAGTTAGGTGGTTAGCTGCCTGTCGGCTTCAAGGCTCAAGCGGACAGGAGCAGTCCTTGCTGCGATCGAATTACCCCTTTCGGGCGGTAGTGAAGCAGAGGGCAACTTCGTTCGGAACGTTGCCGTTCACGGCGTCCGCAGTGGCGCTGCGAATGTAGTCGGTCCTTATCGCCGCACGGATATCCGGTTTGGTTTCCTTGATACCGCGCCAAGCTGCGCATTTCGGTGATCGTGAGCGGCGATTTCACTCGATGGTGAGCGCTCGTTTCATTTGATCGTGAGCAGACATTTCAGGCGATCATGAGCAGCCGCTTTGGCCGACTTGGTGATTGGTTCAGGGGTTCGCGGCTTCGTCAAGCGTTCTGTTTCGCGCGTTCTGTTTTCGCATGCTTTCTCCGCTGAGTTGGAGGCGGTGGGCGTTGTGAACGAGGCGGTCCAGGATGGCGTCGCCCAATGTTGGGTCGCCGATGACGGCGTGCCATTGATCGACCGGGACCTGGCTGGTGACGACGGTGGAGGCGCGACCGTGGCGATCATCGAGGATCTCGAGAAGGTCGCGTCGCTCTGACGGGTTGAGCACCGACAGGCCCCAATCGTCGAGTACCAGCAGCTGCACGCGGCTGATGGTTTTGAGCAGGCGGCCATAGCGGCCGTCGCCGCGGGCCAGCGCGAGCGCCTCGAACAGGCGGGGCACGCGATGGTATTGGACCGATCGATTGTCGCGACAGGCCTTGTGGCCAAGTGCACAGGCAATCCAACTTTTGCCGAGCCCGGTTGCCCCGGTGATCAGCAGGTTCTGATGACGGGCGATCCAATCGCCGGCGATCAATTTGGCGAACACAGCGCGATCGATGCCGCGCGGCGTGCGCAGGTCGATATCTTCCACGCATGCGTTTTGCCGAAGGGCTGCGAATTTGAGGCGGGTGGTGAGACGTTTGGTGTCGCGCTCTGCGGCCTCGCGATCAACCAGCAAGCCGACGCGCTCCTCGAACGACAGCGCGTTGAGATCGGGTGATCGTCGTTGTTCCTCCATGGCCTTGGCCATGCCGGTCAAGCCGAGCGTGATCAGCCGTTCGTGGGTAGGATGTGTCAGCATAGGGATCTCCAGGGTTCAGTGGAAATAGTCCTGACCGCGGATGTTGCCGTGGCGCAGGGGGTGGTCGTCGGTTGCCTCGTCGAGGAATGCGCGATCCAGTCCGTTCTTGAGGATCGAACGGATCGAGGCGACGGAATGCGCCTTGATCAGGATGCCGCGCCGGCAGGCGGCGTCGATGCGGGCATCGTCGTAGCTCCTGGTCAGCGCCAGGATGCCGAGGCAGGTGCGAAAGCCTTGTTCTGGATGCGGCCGGGCCGCGATGACGGCCTGGAAAAACGCCGCGGTCGATGGGCCGATCTTCTCGCCGGCGGCGATCAGCCCTCCCGGCGTCCACTTGCCGTAGCGGCGATGCGCGCTCGGCATGTGGTCGGCAATTGTGGTGTGGCCGCGCCGGTTCGGCGCACGCGGGTGGCTGGCAATCCTCTGGCCCTTGTGGAAGATCTCGACCGTCTTGTCGGTGATGCGAACATCGACGAGTTCACGGATCAGGCGATACGGCGTGGAATACCAATGGCCATCGACCTCGACGTGATAATCGGGGGCGACGCGGCAACGCTTCCAGCGCGCAAAGACATAGGGCTGCTCCGGCAACTCCCCCAGCTTGGGACGGTCGACCTCGGCAAACAGTTCGGCACGGCTGGTGCCGAATCCGCGCATCTGCCGGGCGTTGAGCTCGACAACCAGGGTACGAATCGCAGCATTCAGCTCTGCCAGGGAAAAGAACCGTTGATTGCGCAGGCGCGCCAAAATCCAGCGCTGTGCGATCTGGACGGCGACCTCGACCTTGGCCTTGTCCTTCGGTCGTCTCGGCCTCGCCGCAAGGATCGCGGTGCCGTAATGACCGGCCATCTCGGCATAGGTTCGGTTGATCCCGGGATCGTAGCGATCGGGGTTGGTCACGGCGGCCTTGAGATTATCGCAGACCACGAACTTCGGCACGCCGCCGAGATACCTGAACAGGTTGGTATGCACGCCGATCCAGTCGGACAGGCTCTCGCTTGGGCAAGCCTCGGCGTAGGTGTAGTTCGAGGCTCCCATCGCCGCGACGAACAGCTTCATGGCGTGCGCTTCGCCGGTGATCGGATCGACGACGTCGATGGTGTCGCCGGCAAAATCAACGAACACCTTCTCCCCGCCGATGTGGGTCTGGCGCATCGACGGGCGCACGCGGTTCTTCCAGGCCTCGAAGGTCGTGCAAAACCAGGTGTAGCCAAAGCCGTCCGGATTGGCGGCGCGATACTCTTCCCAGAGCAGCAGGCGCGTCACGCTGCGGCGGCGAAGCTCCTTCTCGACAAAAGCCCAGTCCGGTATCGGGCGCCGGTCGCTTTGCGACGCTGACGCCGGTGCCGGGAATAGCAACAGTTCCAAGCCATCGTCGTCCATTCCTTCCGGAAGTGGCCAGGCGAGCCCCGCCAGGCGCGCTCGCCGCACGTAGCCATGGACCACGCCATTACTCACCCCCAAGGTCCGCGCGATGACCCGCTCGGTCAACCCTTGGTGCCTCAAACGTAAAACTTCTCTGATCCGGCGCATCGACAATCTCTCGGTAGGCATCGGGCTTCCTCATCGGTTGAATGAGGAACCCGTAACCCGGTTGAGTTTGTCGGCCGAAGCGTCAGGCACCCGCGAAAGGGGTGCTCACGATCGCCTGAAATCGCTGCTCACGATCCCGCGAAATCCCTGCTCACGATCATCTGAAATCGGTGCTCACGATCCCGCGAAACACGCAGCCAAGCCGGATGATCTAAGCGCTCATCATACATCGCGATCACCTGACTGAGTGCGATCGGAGCGACACTGGCAACCTCCTTACGAACGCTGACTACCTCAAAACCAGCTTGCTCGACGAGAGCGCAGCATTTCCCGGGCGTGTCCGCCACCTCGCCGTAACTTAGCTCCACCCCATGACGGAGCGCCGCTTCCGATGCTCGCTGCGAGAAGCCGAAGGGCTTGCTTGGCGTATCAAACGCGATTGTGCCTCCGGGCTTGAGCAGATCATGCCAGCGCCGCAAGGCGGCAAGAATATCCGACATCAGCACCAGGGCAGACCCGCAGAACAGGCGATCGAAGCTAAAATCGTCAAAGCTTGGCTTCTCGGCATCTCCCAACTCGAACTGAACGTTGCTTAGCTGCGCCGCTTCCGCGCTGCGACGCGCTGCTGCCAGCATCCCTGCAGAGTTGTCCAAGCCGATGACCCATCCGGACGATCCCAGGAGCTTGGCGACCTGCAACGCGACCAGGCCGGTGCCGGTTGCCAAGTCCAACACTCGTTCGTCACGCACGAATGTGAAGGGAGCGAGTAAAAGTTCGACAATCCGCTTGTGCGTTTCGTCCTGGTCGTAGCTCGGTCCCCGTCGATCGAAATGCGCAGTGTCGCCCATCGACGCCTCCTATCTGCTGCGTAAGGCAGCTTGCAGACAACGCGAACCGCACGTCAAATGTCCTCGGTCGGAAGCGGCCGCAAACCTGGTTAAAAGATATGGCTTTGGCGTGAAGATTGTCGCTCCAACAATATGGAGCACAAGAAATGGAAATATTTAATCAGACGACCTGCCTCGACCCCTACTTCGTATCGTTCGAGAAAAGCCTTTCATCGAAGAACTACAAGCCGGCTACGCTCGAAAATTATCGCTACCTTCTTCGCCGTTTTGGTCGCTTGCTCGAAGCCGAGGGCATTGAACCGTCGGCGCTGACGCCAGACCTTGCCGTCGAATTTGGACGGCGGTTGCCCGCCACGCCGAAGAGCCAGATCAAAATCCCTAATCTCGCCAGGCTGTTCGTTGCGCATCTTATTGAGCTAGGAGTGGCGACACGACCCCTCCTTACGCCTGCGCAGGCCGAGCGTCACGAACTGCTGGGCAACTTTGAAACCTATCTTCTGCGGCAGCGCGGCCTCAGCCCTCGCTCGGTCTATCATGTGCTGCGGTTCGCGGATCGCTTTCTCGATCATCGCTTCGGCGACCATATGCTCGATCTGCCGGCGCTGAACGCCCGGGATGTCGTGTCATTCATGGAGTACCTCCTAGCGCGCAAGCGCCCGTTCCGCGACAAGACGCCGGCCACACATTTGCGCAGCTTCTTCCAGTATCTGTTCGCACAGGGCTTCACGAATACGAACCTGTCGCTCTGTGTACCCCGGGCGCATAAGCCCTGGGGCGCAAGGCTTCCGCGTCATCTGTCGCCCGACGAGGTGGAGACCGTTCTGGCATCGGTGCGCGCCAATCCGCGGCGTGGAGCCCGCGACTACGCAATGCTGTTGCTGATGGCCCGCCTTGGCCTACGCGCGCTCGAGGTCATGGCAATCCAACTCGACGATATAGACTGGCGCGCAGGGGAACTGCTGGTTCGCGGAAAAGGACAGCGCCATGATCGACTGCCGATCCCGACCGACGTGGGTGAAGCGATCAGTAAATATCTACGGGAGGACCGAACCTCTGCAACCACCCGCACGCTGTTCGTTACGCTGCGAGCACCAAACCGCCCGTTCAAGGATAGCCAGGTCGTCAACGACATATTGAAGGAGGCATTTGCGGCGACAGGAGTGAAGCCGCCGACACCCTATGTGGATCCTGCGCCACAGCCTGGCGACGAACATGGTTCGCGCCGGGGCCTCGCTGGAAGAGATTGGCGATCTGCTGAGGCATCGGTCGCGGGCGACGACGATGATCTACGCGAAGCTTGACACGGACGGATTGCGCTCCATCGCCCAGCCCTGGCCTGTCGCGGAGGTGGCACGATGAGCTTCCTTACCGAACTTGACCGCTATCTGACTGTCAGAAGACAGCTCGGCGCCAATCTGAGCACCGATGAGCGAATTCTACGTCGCTTCGCCACCTTCGCCGACCGCGATGACCTGGAGTACGTCAACACCAATCTGGTCATGCGCTGGCTCGAAAGCTTGCCCTCCGCCACTCCAGGAACTCGGGCAACACGCTTCAGGGTAGCCCGCCAATTTGCCGAATGGTTGCACGGGATGGACCCGAAGCACGAGGCACCGCCCCGGGGACTGGTGCCCGGTCGCGTTCAACGTGTGCATCCATATATTTATAGTGAATCCGAAATCGTTGCGATCATCGAGCATGCGCGGATACTGCCATCGGTCTACGGCATACGCGGCCTAACCTGCTCGACGCTCTTCGGCCTGATCGCCGTGACCGGCCTCCGGATCAGCGAAGCTCTCGGTCTCGACCCTGCCGATCTCGATGTTGGATCCGGAGTGCTTCATGTCCGTCAGGGCAAGCTTGGCAAGGAACGCCTGCTACCGTTGGACCTAAGCGTCGTGATGCAACTGGAAAGATATGGTCGCGAGCGGGACCGGCTGCTCGGGCGCAGGCCGGAAGCATTCTTCGTGACCTGCGAGGGGCATCGGCTTGGAGATTGCGGTGCGCGCTACAACTTCGCGCATGTTTGCCAACAGATCGGGCTGCGAGAGCCGCAGCTTTATCTTCGGCATGGCCGTGGCCCGCGGATCCACGATCTTCGTCACACCTTCGCGGTGCGGACCATGCTGGGCTGGTATCGGTCAGGCAAAGATGTTGGCCGCGAGATGATCAAGCTCACGACATGGCTCGGTCATGCGAACCCCGCCCATACATACTGGTATTTGGAAGCGGTTCCGGAACTGCTGGAGTTGGCCTCCGCTCGAATAACAGGCGCGGCCATGGAGGCAGAAATCCAATGAAGGCGACCACCTTCCCTGCGCTGATCCAGCGCTTCTTCACCGATCGGCTCTGCACGCAGATGGAGGCGAGCCGTCATACCGTCGCCGGTTATCGGGACACATTCCGGCTGCTGATCCGGTATGCGAGCGCACGGTGTGGAAAGCCGCCCACGAAGCTGACGATCGAAGATCTCGATGCCGATCTCGTTGCCGACTTCCTGACCTATGTCGAAACGGCGCGAGGCAACACAGCACGCACCCGAAATACGCGCCTTGCCGCCATCCGCTCATTCTTCCGCTACGTTGCATTGACTGACCCGAGTTGGCTTCTTCATTGCCAGCGCATTCTCTCAATGCCCAACAAGCGATACGTGAAGCGGAGCGTGACGTTCCTCGACGCTGAGGAGATAGCGGCCCTGCTTGCGGCGCCGGATCGGACGACGTGGGTGGGGCGGCGTGATCACGTCTTGCTGGTGCTTGCACTTCAGACCGGGTTGCGGGCTTCCGAACTGACCAGCCTGCGCTGCAAGGATGTGGTACTTGGCACTGGCGCTCACATCCGCTGCATCGGCAAGGGACGAAAAGAACGCAGCACGCCTCTGCGTCGCGATACGTCCAAACTGATCCAGGCCTGGATAGGCGAACGCCTTGAAAGCGACGGGCCGTTGTTCCCGTCGATCCGGGGCGAGCGGCTCAGCCGTGACGCTTTGGAACATCTGGTACGCAAGCATTGCCTAACGGCATCGCGAGCTTGCCCCAGCCTCGCAAGCAAACGCGTCACGCCGCACACGCTGCGCCATAGTACGGCGATGGAGTTGCTCCATCACGGTGTCGATCAATCCGTGATCGCACTATGGCTCGGGCATGAATCCGTGGAAACAACCCAGATCTATATCCACGCCGACATGCGGTTGAAGGAAAAGGCGCTCTCTCAGGTCGCTAGCCCCGAAACGCATCCTGGACGATATCGCCCCAGCGACGAACTGCTCGCCTTCCTCGAAGCGCTCTGATTATGCCGAACTGCCGCATGGCCCAGAACCGGTTTGCTCGCTGCAAAGCTCGGCCATGCGGCATAATCCATCTTACGGCATAATGCACGTTATGCCGATATCGGCATAACGGTCATTGGAGCGGAAGGGCTCATAGGCTTGGAGGCGCTTCAGTCTGACGCCGGAACCCGCTAATGCGCAGAATGGAACCGCAGTTCCCTCGGAACGCATCTGGGCCGCGCCGGTTATCTCGTATGTCTAGCGCAAAGGAGATGTACATGGGCAACGATAGCAGCACGAACTTCCCTCCAGCAGGACAGCCGAAGGAGGACCCAAAGAAGACCCTCGGCAAGACCATGGAAGAGCTGACCAAGGAAAAGGAAAAAGAGCTGGACGAGAAGATGAAGAATAGCGACGGCAGTATCAAGTACGCCAAGCCGGGACGGAGCGACATTCTGCCATAGAGAGTTTACGTGCGTGCCAATGCGAGGAAGAGCCGTCAGTGCCCATAACGGGGCTGGCGGTTTTCGTCCGTTTGGGGATGTGGCATGAACGGTCCCTTCTGCTCGACAGCGCGGATGCCGGCATTGGCCAAGCGTATGCGAAGCGTCATTCCTCCCGACCATGCGGACAAGATGCTGGCGGCAACCAAATGCTCGGCGCCATCCCGAGGCTCTACTTGGCCAGTGCCTTGCAGGTAATCGAGCGCTATTTCCAGCGCTTCATTGAGATCTGGATTGGGGGTAGCGCAGCGGCCACTCGTATTCGTATCTCATCGCGCTTTCTCCAGTTCTGGAAATGCGCAAGGGGATTCGTCAGGATCAACGTCGCCCGGGTCGGTGATGCCGCCGCTGCGGCTTTGGTGCGCCTTGATGAAGAGGTCCGCCCTTCAGCTCCGTTACATCGACGGCGCCCTCGAAGACCGCGAATACATTCTCGGGAAGGATTTCACGGCGGCGGACATCCAGTTAAGTTTCGTTGGGGAGTTGGCGGCCGCACGCATCGGTGTCGCCGAGTATCCCAACGTCGTGGGTTGGGTGAGGCGGTTCCAGGCTCGCCCCGCCTATAAGACTGCCCTGGTGCGCGGCGGCCCCTACAGCTTCGCAGCGTGAGCGATCCATCGATCCAGCAATCAATGGGGCGGACTTGATCCGCTGCATGTAACACCGAGGACTGACATGTCGCTTCGTGATGCGCTTGCCGGGCTCTATCTCCGGCTCGATGCCGATCAACACCGCGAACGCTACGCGGCCGTCGCGGACCTCATAGCCGACGAGGAGAAAAGACGGGTCCACCAAGTTGGCGATAAAGTTCCCACATTTGCTCTAACAGACCCCGACCTAGGCCGTGTCAATTCCTCCGAACTCTTGCTGCGTGGTCCGCTGATCGTGAACTTCTATCGCGGACTGTGGTGCTCGTATTGCCAGCAAGACCTGCTCGGTCTTGAGCAAATCATCCCAGACATCCGCAAAGCCAATGCTTCCATCGTTGTGATAACGCATGGCCTGGAGGCGACCGCCCGGCAGCGCCTCAGACAGACGACGAATTTCGGATTCCCGATCGTCGATGATGTGAACGGCGAGGTCGCCGAGCAGTTCGGCATTCGCTGGGCTCCAGAAGACGCGAGCCTGATCGAAAACGCCCTTGGGGCCGATCTCGTCACATTGCGCGGGACAGGCCCATGGATTTTGTCCATGCAGGCCCGTTACGTCGTTGGTCAAGATGGCGTCATCGTTTTTGCGAACGTCGCTGCGGACTACGACTAGCGTTCCGAGCCGGCGACGGTTTTGCCGGTATTGGCCGAACTCGTGTTTGCCGACAAATAGCGCTGGTAACGCGATAACGCAGAAAATTGTGAGGTCGGCTTGGTCACTTACGATCCAGACATTCTTGCCAGAGGCCTCGATGTCATCTTCTGTGGCGTCAATCCTGCTTTGAGCGCGGCGATTGCGGGCCATAACTTCTCGAACTCAAGCAATCGTTTCTGGCCTGCGCTGCATCTCGCCGGCTTCACCGATGTACGCCTGCAGCCACAGAACGAGCGTCGGCTGCTCGAATATCGCTGCGGCATTACCGTCGTTGTTCTCAGACCGACCAATCGCGCGCAGAACGTTTCGCCCGAGGAATTCCAGCAAGCATGGCACTCGTTCGAGGCAAAGGTGCGCCAATACGCGCCACGCGCAATCGCCTTTCTTGGAAAGCGCGCGTTCTCGATCATGACCGGCCAACCGGATCCCGCATGGGGCCGGCAGTGGGCGGAGTTTGCCGATACGACTGCGTGGCTCCTCCCCAATCCAAGCGGCCGCAACCTCAGCTTCACGCTCGGCGCCCTGGTAAGCGCCTACGCCGAACTCCGCATGGTGCTGGCACGGCTCAGTTCAGTGCGATCAACGGTGGCTGTTGCAGGAGATAAACGACGCCGCGCGGCGGGGGGAGGCGGCCGAGCCGCGCAACGCATGAGGCACCCCATCAAAAACCTCTATCACCTTGCAGAGGCCGACAATCTGGCTTCGCTCATCGAGCATGGTTTGATGAGTACCGAGGGCTTGCTTGATTTAGTGCGGATCGCCGAGCCGGAACGCAAAGAGCTCCTTCGCAGGCATAGGCCAGAGAATGTCCGCCTGTCCGAAAGCGTGATGATCCGTGATCAGCGGCCGATGCCGCCCGCTGTCCTTGCGCCCGCGCTCGATGATGGCCTTTTACCGTCCGATTGGTACACCCTGCTGAACGGGTTCGTTCGTCTTCCTATGGCCAGCCAGATCGCGAGCGCATGAACAGGCAGCGACGCGCCTATGCCAGCCGCCCACAGTTGGTGCTCACATTCGACGCCGTGGCATTGATCGACCCTTGGCGAGCAGGACGATCCGGGCCATGCGCGAGCCGATCCAAACACCCTAATTCAACGCGAAGATGGAAGCGTTGAGCGCCGAGGCGAAGGCGACCCAGGCAGCATAGGAAGGAACAGCCACGTCGCCACGCGATCCTGCCGCCATGCTGTGGCAATGAAGGCGAGGATGACGGCGAGCAGCAGCAGGATCACTGCGAGCGCGGCGCCGATCTGGTGCGCGGCGAAGAAGGTCGGCGACCACAGGAAATAAGCACGAGCTGCGCCCACCACAGCTTCATCGGCCAGCCGTCGCGATTTCGCTCAAAGACACGCCAGCCGGCGATGGCGATCAAGCTGTAGAGCAGCGTCCAAACCGGCGCAAACAGCCAGTTCGGCAGGTTGAAGGCAGGCTTTGCGAGCGCCGAATACCATTCGCCCGGCGCGGTCAGGACGCCGATGGCCAGACCACCGCCTATCACGATAATGAGAAACAGTATCAGCGGAAGGATGCGGTTCATGATGTGCGGTGTTCCCGGTGCTTCCTTTCACCCGAAATCTTCGCGGCCACCTCTCGCACGGCAAGCCTTTCCGGCTCCAGCTTCAACTCCGCACCGGCCCGCGTCAGCGCAGCTTCTGAATGCCTCGTTGCGGCGACGCTGAACGCGGCGCGGTCGGCACCCACCAGCGCGAGGAACGCCTTCTGAAGCCGGAGATGAATCTCCACCATCCCGGCACCATCCCGCGCTATCGGCGCGAATACATCATCGAACATGTCGCCGACCTCGATCGCAGGAACCCATACATGTGGGCAGTCAATCTTAGCGTCGGCTCCCGAATCGTCGAAGCGCCCCCATTGCGCCAGCAGCCGGACGGCGCGTCCGATCACGTCGATAGCCGTTCCGGGATCGTTGACGGCGGGAGACAGCGCGCGAGAAGCAATCTCGGCCAGCACGCAGAGGCCGAAGCGCGGGTCCTGATCGAAGGTACGTTCCGCTCCGATCGTGAAGGCCTTGGCGACCGCCTTGCGGATGTCGTCGTCCTCAGGCCCGACCACCATGGCGACAGGCCTTGCTGGATCGGCGAAAACGCCAGGCAGCGCCGTGACGAAGACCTGAACTCCGGACTTCTTTGCGCAATCCTCAAGCGCTGGCACATCCACATGCTGAACGTAGCCGATCGCTTCCGAGAACACCTGCAGCGCGCTTTCGGGAACGTCCCCGCCGCGAACCATCGGGCGGCGCCCGCCAAGATTAGGATACGCAAGGCGCGTCTTCATCGCCTTCCATGTCGCCTCCTCCACGCGTTCAATCGTCTCGCCGAGCCGGCCGAACCGCGCGAGGTAATCGACCCAACGCAGAATTGTGACGGCAATCAGCGCAATCAGGCCGATCGTCGCCACCAACAACACCGCGCGCCCCTGATCGCCATAAAGTCCGGTGCTCAACGCGATGATGCCGACGAGGCTGAACAGAAACGAACCGATGAAGGTGCCAAGCACGTTCTTGCTGGTGTTGTCCTCCATCAGCAGGCGCGTGGCGCGCGGCGTCACGTTGTTCGTCGCCGCGCCATAGGCTGCAACCATCGTGCTGACGGAGAACACCGTCACGGCAAGCATGCTCGACGCCAGCACGTTGAGAACTCCGTCGATCGCCTTCGCGCCGATTGTGATTGTCCAAGTGTCGGGAACATAAGGGGCGAAAAAAATGCCGGCGACGGCTGTGGCGACGCCAGCCAGACCGAACAGCGTAACCCGCAGCCAGAGCTTGCGCGAAAACAAGAGCAGCAACCATTGCCAGCGCGCCATCATTCCGCGGCCTCCGAAGCATCGTCAGCAATAGTGGGAACCGGTTTTGCGTCTGGCGATGCGGAATCGAAAGTGTCGCGGTCCTCGGCCGGCGCCAGCTCCCTCGGCGAGCAGAGCGTCCAGCAGGTGGCGGCGGCGGCGGCGGTGAGGCTCGCCTCCAGCCGGTCGCAGAGCGCGATCAGCGCATCGACCTTGGCAACAATGCGATATTGCTCAGCAAGAGGTGGGAGGGGAAAGGGCAGGACCGCGAAATCCGCGTCGTTGATCGCGGGGTGGGCTTGCCCGCGCTGGTTCTCCTCAACGCACGCCACCGCTCGTCGTCCGCGTCCTGCAGCACGAGCTTGCCGCGCACGGCGAGGTTGAGAAAGAAAGCGCCGCAGGCGCGCAATCGCGCCGGGCGCGTCGGCGATCCGTTCATAACGCTTAAGGCGATCCGCGTTCATCGGGCCATCTCTCATCGAAGAAAGGTCGGCGAGGATCACCTTCAACTGATCGCGCAAGCCCGCCGTCTCGGCCTCGGCGCGGGCGAGGTCGGCCAACAGGGTTTCCAGGTCGCCGTGATCGTAGGCCACGGCGTGCGGGTTCTTGATGTCGAGATTGTTAGCCCGCGCGCCTTTACCTCGTCGGCGGTGACACGCCATGCCTGCGGCGTCTCCTCGCGGCCCTTGCCGCCCCACTAGTCGATACAGCCTTGAAAAGTCTCCAGCCGGATCGGCTTGGTCATTGAATAGGCCTTCTGGCCTTCCGGCACGCGGTGCTCGTAGAACCAGATGTCGTCGGTTCGCCTTGCGCGTCACCGGCTGGCCGCGCACGATGATACGGCCCTTGGTGTAATAGACATCCTCCCGAACCTGGGTCATCATCTCGTCCCAGCCGGCACGCTGACGGCCGGCAGGAATGAACTTGGTGCAGATATCGCGCTCGGTTAGCCCCCGCTTGATCATTCTTCCGCGCGAATCCCTCGATCTTCAAAACCAACGCGAACTATAGACGCAAACACCCTCCGCGCGCACCCTGCTGCGCAGCGGTTCGCACCCAGAAAAAGGCCCTATGCTCCCAGTGAAATGCGGGTCGTTACCGCCCACATCGGCCCATCGCTCCGGGAAGAACCTAACCGCGCCCTCATCGGGAAAGGCAACTGTTCAGCGAGTTCCAGCTTAGCGGCACGGTTCCTGAAGATCATCTGGTGCGGAAGATCTATACTGCGCTTGTAGGTGTGGCTCGGCTGCAAGCTCAGCCTGTAACTTCCGGGCATTGGAAGCGAATAAAACAACGACCAAATGCTGAAAACCGAGGAGCGGCTCAGGTCGCTCATGATCCAGAGTCAGGCAGGAGATCAGCCTTCCTACCGTTCCGCCGGCATCTCGCCGAAAGCGCGGCCGCGGACGACCTTGTTCAGGAGACGCTGATCGCCCTGCACCGTCGCCTGATGACCTACGAGCCGGGCCGGCCATTCACCGCCTGGCTATATGCGATCGCGCGCTACAAGCTCATCGATCATCTGCGCAGCAGCAGACGCCATAGAGCGCTTCCACTCGACGAGACGCCGGAGGTTCTCTTCGCCGTCGATCGTACCGCACCGCAAGAGGACCATGACGATGTCGAGAGGATCCTCGCGAGCCTTCCCGAACGGCAACGCGCATTGGTCCGCGCGGTGAAGCTGGAAGGGCAGTCGATCGCGTATGTTTCCGCCGCCACAGGGCTCAGCCCTTCGGCCGTGAAGGTCACGATCCATCGTGCGATCAAGGCGCTCAGTCGTCGCATTGCGGGGGTAGGACGATGAGCGACCCCAAACAGTTACCCGCCCTCGTCGACAGGCTTGCCTTTGATCTGCAGCCCATCGGATGGGCGACGGTGTGGCGGCGTGTGCTTGGGACGCTTGGAATCTGCGCACTCGCCTCTCTGGCCGCAGTGCTCTGGCTTTGGGGCGTAAGGCCCGACATCGCGGCTGCGTTGCCGACGATGGCGTTCTGGGCGAAGGAATCGTTCGCCGCTGCACTCGCGCTCGCCGGCGTTACGGCTATGCTGCGGTTGGCCCGGCCGGATGGAAGAGCGCGAGGACCGGCGCGCTTGGCCTTCGGTGCGGCCATGATCATGGCGTTGCTGGCGATACTGCAACTCGGCATGAACCCGGGGGATCTCTGGCGTCATCTGGTGATGGTCAAGACGGCCGCGGTATGCCCGTAGTTGATTCTTCTGCTGGCGCTGCCGATCTTCGCCGGTGCCGTTGCTGCGATGCGCCGAATGGCCCCGACCCGGCTTAGCGAGGCCGGAGCCGCCGCGGGGCTCGCGACGGGCGGGCTCTCGGCGTTGGTCTATTCCGTCTCTTGCGACGAAAGCACGATGCCCTTTGTATTTGTTTGGTACGGCATCGCAGTGTTGGTCTCGACGGTCGTCGGCGCCGCATTAGGACGCCGAGCATTGCGCTGGTGATCTGGATAGGCTGGTCATCGGCTCAATGCTGGCGTTGGCCCTTGATCGATTGCGTCTCGCCCTTCGTCGTCTCCAGCTCTTGCACGATGCGCTCCTGCTCAGCGCGCAGCTTGGCGAGGGGGTCGGTCTGGACCAGGGCGTTGGGATTGGTCTGGCCGGGGTGCTCGGCGATCATGCGCGCCGCGTCAGCAGCCGCCGCGGCTTCGTGGGCTTCCCTCGCGGCCGACTGCTGCGACCCGGCGACGATCGCCCTCTCGGCGCGGAGCTCCCGCTGCGAGGTCGGATCCATCGCCGCGTTCGCCTCCTGTCGCCGCTCCGCATTGAGAGCGCGATCGGCGAGACGCTCCGCCGCCGCGGCTTCGCGACGTTCCTGCGTGCTGACGTCCTGCGCGCGGGCGACGAGCCTGTCCGCGTTCGCCCCGACGATCGCCTCCACCTCGCTTCGGCTGAGCTGCTGAACACCGCGCTCTTGGGCGCGCTGCAGGTCGATTCTGTTCGCGACGGTCTCCAGATATCGCGCGGAGGTCTCGCGGAACTGCTGCTTGCTCCGGCCGTCGAGCAGGTCGCTTGTCCGCGACACCGCCTCGTTCATGACGCGAAGGTCCTTCGCCATCTGCTCCGATGTGATCGCCATTGTGGCGTCCTCCTTTGCCAGGTGTTCAACACGCTTCCCGATCGCCTGCAGGATCCCGCCGACGGCCTGCGCCAGGAGCAGCCGCTCGAGCATGTCCTTCGCTTGCGGGTTCGCGGGCTGCTCGGCCGCCACGGTGCGCCACGCCACGACGCTTTCGTTCACCGCCCTGCGGTCCGGCGGCGACATCGGCAACCGGATCGGGTTGGACCGCGCGACCGCGATGCGCTGGCGCGCGTTGTCGATGAGCCGGCGGTTGGCGGGATCGGCAGCATAAGCGCGATCCCTTGCCTCGCGCGCCGGGCGCGGCCGGTCGGCGGCGTCGACGATGGCCTTGTCCTTCGGACCGTAGCTCTGCGACGACGCGCGTTCCCGCGCCGACGTGGCGACGATACGTAGCCCCTCGGCCCGGGCGTGCTGGGCGTAGGCAGCACGCCACTCGCGGAACGTCTCCGGGCCCGGGTGCAATTTCTGACCTGACTCGCTCTTGGCGGCGATGACGGCGTGCACGTGGATGTGGCCGGCCGCCTCCTTGTCGACGTGGATGCCGAACATAAACTTGTGGTCGCCGAAGCGGTCGTGCAGGAAGCTGCGCGCGGCGCGCCGCAGCGCCTCGACGTCGGTGCCCGCCTTCGCCGACAGCATCAGGTGCATCGTGTCGCGCACCGACTGAGACCGCAGCGATCGGCCCCACTCGCGCGTCGCAATCCGGGTGTCAGCGACGTTGGCGATGGTCTTGCCCTTGTCGTCGACGGCCGCGCCGTGGTCCAGGAGCTTGTTGAGGCGGTAGGTGACGCCGTTGCGGCCGTGGTTCGTCATCCCCGGCGACACGCCGATCGCCTGGATGTCGACGCCGGTCGTGGCGTGGATGCGATCCTTGATCTTCCCCTCCGACGCCATGTCGAAGCGCTTCCGGGTGAAGCCGCTCTCCTGGGCACCAACGCGTTCCTCGCGGACACGGAACCTCTCCTTCGGCGGGCCCGCCAAGGCGATCACCAGGCGCGCCTCGAGCTCGCCCGAGGACGTCGTGTCGAGCCGGTAGGCGTAGCGGTGCCCGGCGAAGCCGGCGGCGATCGCTTTCTCGTAGGTCTCGCGTCCCTCCTCGCTGTCCTTCACGCCGCGCAGCGTCAAGCGGACGGCGCCGACGTCCTGGCTCTCCGCCCGCTTCGAGAAGTTGACCGACCACGCCTTGATCTCGTCGGCGACGGCCTCGCGGTCCGTCAGCATGCGTCCGTCGTGGGTCTCGAGCGGCACGTCCTCCCGCTGGACGTACTGCCCGGTCTTCGTCGCGCGGGTGACACCCCGCGCGTAGGACAGCACCTTGACGACGGCCGGCTGGTAGCCGGCGGCGAGCTGGCGTGCCCGGCCGACCGCGCCCTGCCCTGCCCCACTGAGCCCCCCGGCGATCGGCGACTGCGCGGCGGGACGAGCCGTGACCGCTCCACCGCCGCCTCCCCCGGCGGACGACGCCGGCAGCGACCGCGAGCGCTCCTCGTCGCGGCCGCCGGTGATCGTCTGCCCGCGAATGACCTGGTCCGCCGGCGGCGCTTTGGGAAGCGGCGCGACCCGCGCCGCGCGGCGCCGCGGCTCCTCGTCAAGGCCGCCGAAGGCCCGCGGCTGCCGCCGTGACTGGGCCGCCGCGCCGACCGCGGTCCGCGCGGCCTCGACCTGCGCCACCCACCAGGCGATCTGCGCGGCCCGGTTCATCCGGCGTCCTCGATTGCGACTTCGGCCGGCAGCGAAAGCCCGGCCTGCCATCGCAGCTTCGAGCCATAGGCGACGGTCATCTCGGTCAGCTCGTCATTGATGGCGGCGACCACCTCGTGCAGCCCGCGCCACACCGGCTCGGTGTCCTCGATGCGCACCGCCTGGCCGCGATGGATGGCTCGCAGGACCTGCGAGAGGTTGCGGCCGACCATTCGGACCTGCTGGGCGAGCTCGACGACGGCGCGCGTGTTGTCGGCTGACAGAGCCGGACCGGCCTGCACCGACGCGCGGATCAGGCGCCGCACCACCTCGGCCTTCGACACGCCGAACAGCACCACGGCGGCCTGCAGCCGCGCCTCGTCGGCGTCCGACAACTCGGTCCGAAGCCTCGGCTTGCGTCGCGGTGCTGCGGCGGAGCGGGCCATCGGCGCTCCCCTTCCCTTCCCGTTTGCACAGTTCGCTGGTCGCTGTCGCTGGTCCGGAGCCGAATACGCCAGCGTTCCATCAGGACGCCGGCGTCGCGCGATAGCGCCCCGGCTGCGCCAGCAGCCGTCCCCGGTTTGGCCCACAAACCGGTATCTTGTCAACCATTATCTAATACACTGAATGTTAGATGCTCAGCGCAATGAAGGGCGCTGGCGTCCGAAACAGCTGTCCGAATGGACTCTCCAACCCTATGGCGCGCAGCACCTTCCACAAGCTCCTGATTGCGGCAATACCGCAACTCGCTAATGCCACGTTGCGTCATCTCGCGATCGCCGCACGAACGAAACACTGGAACACCGCAACTCGACAAGATCACAACACCGCAAAACGCGATTGCCCTAACACTACAACACCCGATTCCAACATCGCTACAATTAGGCATGACCGCATTTGTGACATGACGGACTGCCGAACCAACGCATTACGGCAAAGCAGCAACGCCAACCTACCGGAAATCGACAATGCGCGATTGCTGTATGTTCATTATGTTGTATGTTGGCATTTCGTACATGCGCCTAATGTCCCCGAGGGAGGACCAAGTGCCGAGCATCTTCGCCGTGGCGAACCCGAAAGGCGGAAGTGGTAAGACGACCGTCGCGATTATCCTTGCGGCTGAGTTCGCCAAACACGGCTATTCAGCCGCCATCGTCGACGCCGACCCGCAAGGGTCTTCCTACCAATGGCATGCGTCGTCAGTCGCGCGGGGCTTGAGCCCGCGAGGCGTGGACCTCGTGCGTGCGCCTGATGACAAAGCTCTCGCCCAAGCGATTGATCGGCTTGAAGGCTACGACGTCGTCGTGATCGACACCCCAGGTTATTATGGCGGTGTCTTGATCCAGTCGGCGCTCCGTGCAGACCTCGTCGTCCTCCCTTGCAAGGTGCACACCTTCGACGCTTCGCAGGTCGTGCGCACAATCCGCAATCTCGAACAGCACGCAGCCGCTTCAAAGTTGCCGATGAGCCAGCATCGCGTTCTGTTCAACGAATACGATAGCCTCGACCGCAACACGCGGCCGCTCAAGGAGGTCGTCGCCTATCTTGATGCGGAAAAGGTACCCGTCTGCGCTAATGCGCTGTATCGGCGCATCACCTATCGCACCATGACAAGCGGACATGGCACTTTGTACCAGATGAGCGACAAGGACGAATCGATCCGAAAGGCCCGTTACAATGCCGATCAGGTCGTCCGCGAATTACTCGCGGCAAGCCAAGCCGCCGGCCAGGGCGACAGCGCCGCATGACGGATCCCGCCTCTGCACAAAAGCCGGATCGCCCTCCCCTGCCCCGCGACGCGTTCCGCGCCCATCGGGTCAACTCGGCGGCGCCCGATGTCCTCGCGGCCCAGCCGGTCGTCGTGACGCCGGCGTATGAAGATCAGGTCATCGCGCCGGCGGCACGCTCCGCCCCGTTGGATAGTGCGTCCGCACGGAAGCCGCCGCGCTTTCAGAAAGCCCGCAATCGAAATCCATTCGACGCCTACGGCGAGCGATCGTCGTCTCGGCCCTATGCGTTGCGCTTCCCCGATGCGATCGACCTTGTGGTTCGCCAAATGGCCGCCGAGGAGCGAACGCAGCCGCTTCGCATCATCGACCGCATTGTCTACGACCACCTCAAACGAATCGGCCGCCTGCCGCCTCCGCGCGAAACTTGACGGCGAGGTCTCGCTAACGAGGCGTGATAGAGAATTTGCCGCACGGCGATGCACCGACACCATTGAAGTGGAGCAGACGGGATTGCCCTGACGAAACATCATCCGGGAAGGAAGACCCGAGGCGGTCTCGGTCGCGAGTCGCTTGCCCTTGCCGACGTAGCGCCATCAGCATCGGCCAGACCGAGAACTCCCAGTTGCGGCGCGGCAGGCCAGGATTATGAGATAGCCTCCTGGACTCTTGATCCCTGCGCCGCGTTGCAGGATGGCGGCGAGCACCACACTCACTTGCCCCATCGCCCATTGCGGCGCAGGCCTCTTCCCAGGCACTGGACTGATGCCGAGCATGGGCGCACGGTCGAAGCGGTCGTGACAATACCTGAGAAGTGCGAATGCCGCCGCGTTCGTAGTCGACGATACGGTGCTGAGCGAAAGCGGTCGCTGTCCGAACGGCGTGATCGGATTTTGGCCAAGCATCTCCATTAGTGTCATCTCCTTGCGAGAGCGCGAGGCAAACCAATCCCAGTCTCGACTACATCGAGCTCATAGCCGAGCGGGCAGGCATCGATCCGCTGAGATTGCTTCGCCGGCTGGGTAGCCCCACGATGGGACGGCGCCCGAACATCAGGGATACCCGCGCGGCAAGGTGAGTCGTTTCAAGCACCTGCCTGTTAAAGTTTCTAACGTCCAATATACTGGACCTCAGGCTTCATGTATGGTTCCCGTAGTTTTTCGCTATGGACCCGAAAGCCGGTCAACGATGCCGCCCGTCCGCAAGCCGCTTCCCGTCGATCACTCGATCCTGAACGAGATGTTGGCGATCCGGCTGCAACAGCTTGAGATCGAGAACGGCGGGATGGAATCCTTCCTGCCAAAGACTGGCCTTGCGCGCGGCACCTACTACACGATCCTGCGCGGCATCGGCAATCCGACGCTAAGGACGATGGAGCGGATCGCTTCGAGCCTAAATATGAGCGTGCTCGAGCTTCTCGGCTTTGAGGTTGGAGATGCGCGCCGCGCGCTCAAGAAAAGCGGCGTCAACTACGACGAGCTGGTCTCGGCGATCGGCAAGAAAAATCGGGCCGACCGCGGGCTCGCGCGGCAGACCCGATCGCGAAAGCTTCCTTCGTAGTGCGGAAACCCCAGTTCCGTCATCGAGGCTTCAGGCCTTGACCAGGAGCGATGGGGAGGCCGAAGCCTCCCCGCTGTTCGCTATGCCGCGGTGCGTTCGCTGACCTGCGCCAACCGGCCGAGCTCCAGAGCGATGAGATCGACGGTGTAAACCCGCTGGCCATCGCGTTCGAAGCTGTTCTGCCGAAGCCGACCGCGCACATGGACCAGGTCGCCCTTGCTGACGTGCTCGTTCACGTAGGACTGGATTGCCTTCGTAAAGATCGTAACCTCGTTCCAGTGCGCGTCGTCCTTCCATTGACCTTTGTCGTCCTTGAAGGGGTAGTTGGCGCAGATGCTGACGCGAACTGTCTTGCCGACCTGCTTGATGGTTCCGACCCGACCGATGAGTGTGAATTCGGCGATATTGCGCATTGTCTTTCTCCATCTTGTGGGGCTGTGCCCCGTTGCGATGGCTTTTCCGTAATGGCCGAGAAGACGAAACAGAGCCGGAAGCCGCCAGAGGCGAGCGGAGGGCAAGCGCAGCGCTGCGCCCCGACCGGAGCCACGAATTTTGGCGCTGCAGGCGCATGCGCGAGGAATGCCGGTCGGGGTCCCCGCTTGCAGGGCGTCCGGCAGGGGAAAATTCTTGGCTCCAGGGGCCGACGTGCCGTCGACGGCCATAGGTATCCAGCCATGCAACCGGGAGCGACAGCCCCAACGGGAGAAAGACCTGCCACCGCCGCCAGGGCCCGGATATTCGGTCGGCGCAACCAAAAAAAGGACGGCATGTGGATCATCGCGGCGTTTCGCACATTTGCCGATGGACGACATTTCGGAAGCGCCGACCTGCGCTGATTGGTACGATCGAACTGGCGATTCCCCGGACCTGTGCGACCGGCGGCAGAGAGACCGAACAGTGCGTAACGGCCGCGCAGTTTCAGTTTTCCGCGACTCACGGCTCGCTCGATCACGTGCTCGCAGCCAGGTGCGTCGACGGCAAAAGCTCAATAACGCCCGGCAAAGCGAGGAGATGAAGGTGAGGTCGTCCATCACGTCACGCCCGCCGCTTTTCATTGAGGTGCGAATTGATCTGCGACATCAAGATCGGGCCAAGCGAGAACTCTCCGGTCTCGGCTTTTCGCGTCAAACCGCGCAGGTAACCGCCGGCGGACCTGATCGCGGCGCCGCGCTGCAGGATGCACGCAACAACAATAGCCGCGGGCGTTTCGCCCAGCACCGTTTGCGCCTCTTCCCAGGCGCTAGGGCTGATCCCAAGCATCGATCGAACCACCGTGGCGGTGGCAAGAAAATCCCGCCAGTTCGAAATCCCGCCCTTCGCGTAGTCGACGATGTCGGGGCAAGCACTCAGCACCATTCCCAACGGATAGGTCCCTTCCGCCACCCTCGGTACTCGAGGTTTTGGCTCAGCCCTCGCCGCCCGGCCTTCATGAAGGCTAGGTTCAAGATCAATAAAGGGGTTTGTATTTGAATTCTGTATGTGGCGCTCAGAATGGGACTCATTGGCGCTAGGATTCGTGGTTTTGATGTGTGTTTCCAGAAGATTGAGCACGTCATCAGCAAGCTGTGAGAGCTCTTCGGCGATCGGCTCGAGTTCTTGCCGCGTTGCCGTGCGCGGAATCTGGTCGACGATCGAGCGGAAGGCAGCGTGAACCTCCTGCCAGTCGGCCGGCCCCTGCCCTCCCCTACGGGTAGGGATGGCTTCCTCGATACCGGTTGCGATCATCTTGGCGATATCGCGCCGGCACAGCGTGATCCGCTCACGGACGAACTTAAGCGCCCGCGCTTCTGCCTCGATGTCGGCCGCCAGACTCTCGAACTCTTCGGATCGCACAACCAGGGGGGAGATATCGAAGCCGAAGGCAAGTTCGATCTCGCCGGCGCTGCCCTTGCGAGCGTAGCGCTTGCCGTTCGGACTATCCCGCCGAACGACCAGGCCGGCATCGACGAGTACAGCGAGATGACGCCGGAGCGTCGATGCCGGCATCCCATGCGCCCGCAGCGACAACTGGTGGTTCGACGGGAAGACGATCAGATCGTTTTCACCGGTGAGCGCGGTCTCCGGATGGAACGTGAGGAGCGCGTTCAGGACTGATAGCGAACGCTCGGAGACGCCAAGACGCGGCCGCGCCATGCAGATGGCGTGGAAGATCTTCCATTTGTGCACGACCTTCTCTGGCGGTCGCGTCGTTGCCATCATCTGGCTTGCCACATGGGCAAGCGTCAACGATCGCCGCCCAAAGGGCGTCGTTGGAGAGTGTGATTGCATGTCTTTGCCTTTTCAGGGCAAAGGAAGTCGGCTCGCCAAAACGACGCTGTCTCTCACGAGACACTTGACTGCGATTCGCGGAAGTGATTCTCTGTCAGTCGCCAAACAGACGAGAGAGGGCTTCCGGACGGAAACGTTTGGGGGCCTTTTCTTTTGCCGCTATGAATCCTTCTTCGTATTGCGGGAACGCGGTTTACGCATCGGCGCGGCGTCGAAACGCGGCGTAGATCTCGGGCAACTGTTCGATCAGGTAACTGCCGAACGACGGAGCTGATTTTTCCTCGATTGTGAGCTGAAGGCGGTCCTTTCCCTGCACGATCTGTGCAAGGGGAGCCCCGGTATCTGCCTTAATGACCTGCTTGGTCGCTTTCGCCTGACGAGGCGAAAGCGACTTAAGGACTCTGGCAAACCTTGTGTCGCTCTCAAGCCCATCGAACCCTGGCGTCGCGATCGCTTGGCGCCACCTGTCGCCCGTCTTCGTTAGGAGTTCCGCCAATTGTTCCCAACGCGGGCGGCCAACCTTTGGCGCGGGTCCGATAGCGACGATGAGTGCTTCGGGAACGCTGCGCGCGACCATAATCATGGTCGATAGATTGCCTTTGTGGACCGCCAAGGCGGCTGTTAACGCTGACCGAGCAAACCCGTGATCCTCAAGCCTCGCTGCGAACAGCGCACGCTCGATGAAAGAGAGATCGCGCCTTTCGAGGTTCTCCCGGCCCTGGGCCACCACGAGTTGTTCGTCGCTCAGCTGTTTGACAATGGCCTTAATTGGTCGGCCAAGGCGCTGCAGCGCTTCTAATCGCCGATGTCCATACGCAACTTGATATCGCCCCTCCGTTTGAGAGCTCGGTCTCACGAGAATCGGGACTTGTTGTCCGTGTTCGGCAATACTGGCCTGGAAAGCCTCAAACTCCGCAGCCTTTGCGTCATCCAACCGGTCGCGAATAAAGGATGGGTCGATTAGTGCGGGATCGAGCTCGACAACATGAGTGCCGCCTGCGAGTTGCTCGCGCAGCACCCTTGCCTCGTCGGCTTCCTGCGATAGGCTTTGCAGCGAAAGCCCCATTGCTTTTAGTGATCCCGACTTGACCGGAGTTCGAGTTTGCCGGTCTTCGGAGGATGGCTGCGTGATAATCGGCGCCATCATGGCTTTGAGTGCGTCGCGTCGTTTGTTCACACCGCCCTCCCCCACGCCTCTTTCACGAGGCTCTCGATCTCAGCATGCGCGCCGTCGAGCGATTCAAGTGCGCGGTCGTAGGTGCTACGAACAAAATTCTCGCGGCCGACTTCATACAGCGTTTGTTTGGTCAGCCCTGCGTCGGAGATGGCAGTCGACTTCAAAACAGCAGTCGTGAGAACCCGCTCGCCGAACAGACTACGCATGAGCCCAACGATTTGGCCTTGGGGACCGTCGGTGGGCTCAAAACGCGTAATCACGTAACGAAAGAAATCGTAATCGGCGTCGCCGCCGGCTTGCTCAACCACATCGAGAAGACTCGCGGTCATGTGCAAGAACTGCGACATCGATGCGACGTCGAGCATCTGAGGATGGATCGTCACCAAAACACTGCGAGCGGCACACAGCGCGGAGAGCGTGAGAAAACCAAGAGATGGCGGGCAGTCGAGAATGACGACGTCATAGTTGTCTTCGACTGACGCGAGGGCACTTGCGATGCGCGAGAAAAACATGCGCTCGGAGCCGCGGTTGCGTTCGGCTAGGACCTTGGGCGTATCATGCTCGAACTCCTGGAGTTCTAGATTGCCCGGAACTATATCGAGGCCCGAGAAATAGGTTTTCCGGATGATCTCGGACAACGGTCGGCGAGCATCGTCGTAGCGGATTGCGCCATACAGCGTTTCGTTTTCTTGGAGATCAAATTCTGGCTGGAGGCCGAATAAGGCAGAGAGCGATGCTTGAGGATCGAGATCAATCGCTAGAGTGCGATAACCCCTCATGGCGAAGTGTTGCGCCACGTGGGCGGCGGTAGTGGTTTTGCCGGAGCCGCCCTTGAAGTTCGTGATGGCGATGACCTGGAGATGCTCACCCTCGCGACGGTTCGGGGCGTAGCTCTGTTTGGTCTTCGCAAGCGTGCGTCGAATCTCGTGCACTTGCTCCAAGGAAAACAGCCGGCGCCCACGGGCCGTCTTCTCTGCCTCAGGGGCGTCGCCGGCAAGTGAGAGATGGCGAATATAGGCGTCGGTAACGCCGATCAGCTTTGCTGCTTCGCCGGAGGTGAATTTGCGGAGCTCTTTCAGGGACGACGGCGGAAACGCGCGTAGCCGCAGCTCCTTGAGCTGGGCGCTAAGAAGATCGGCGTCCGACTCCACAAGCCGCGTTAGAGAACGGACTTTTTTGCCCGTTCGGTGGCTGGCATCATTTGCTGCTAGAGTCGTCATACACGCTCGGTATCCGAATTTCCCACATTGAGCGTAAATTCGGCGACTTCTCCGAGTCGGTCAAGCAAATAAGGGTTAACGGAAATTAACCATTTGGCCGAGTGGTAGTGTTCTCAGCTGAGAACTTCGACTCACCGCTGGGCAGTTCTCAGCTGAGAACTGCCCAGCGCGCGCAAGGCCCGCAGCTGGGTGGGCCCATGGTGCATCAGAGAATCAAGCGCGCCGCCCGCCCTAACGACCGCTCTGCCTCATTGTAGTAGCTCGCTGCCTGTTGCACCGATCTGTGCTGGGACTGCTGCATGGCCTCCGGCAGAGCAACGCCTTGGCGGGCCGCCTCGGTTAGATACCCCGACCTCAGCCCGTGCGCGGAAAACTCCCTTGGCTCCAGTCCCGCCATCGCACAGCGTCGCTTGACGATCAGATTGATCGACTGCGGGGTCAGCGCCCGCTCCTCGATCGCCTCCCAGCGGTCGATGGCGCGGAAGATCGGCCCCTTGCTGATGTCGGCGCGCTCAAGCCATTCGCGCAGCGCCTCGACCGGCGGCCCGACCAGGAGCACCCTCCCCGCCTCGTCCGCAACGCCGGTCTTGGTCCGGCCGAGCTGGATCGCCACGCATGGCAGGGTCGGCGATTGAGGATCCTTGGGATCGAGTGGCACCGCCGTCTCGTCGCTGATCTGCTCGACCCGGAGTCGCGCCACCTCGCTGCGCCGTCGTCCGCCCGAGGCGAACGCCAGGAGCAAAATGGCCAGATCCCGGGTATCGACGAGGCGGTCAGACCGGCATGTCGCGAGCAGCCGGTCGAGCACGTCGCGGGTGACGGCCCGCTTGCTCTTGCGCTGGCGCGGCCGGACGCTGGCCCGCACCGCGAGCCTCAGAGCCGCGCGAAGACTGGGCGCGTGGAACGGGCCCTCCTGCCCTTTCCAACGATGCAGCGTGCCCCAGTTCGCCAACCGGCGTTTGACGGTCGATGGCGCGTGCGGGCCATCGGTGCGAAGCAGCAAGGCCTTCCGCAGGTCCGCCGCGACCTCGCTTGGCATGCCATGCTGGGGATCGGTTTCGCGTGCGGCCGGATCCCAGAGGTGATGCGCCACGTATTTCAGGGCCAGGCTTTCCGGCGCCGGCCATGGCAGCGGCGCGCCGGTCGCTGCCATGGCCCAGCCCTCGAGGTAGGCCAGATCGGACGCGAGCGCCCGCAGCGTGTTCTCGCCCATGCCCTCGCGCGCGAGATGCCTCAGCGTCGCGACGTCATCGTCGGTCAGCAGTTCGGCCAACCGATCCCGCCGCTCCATCGGCAGGATCGCCGATAGCGTGTCGAGCTGCAGCGCGCGACGAGTTGCGGAGTCAAAGTGGGGGTGGCGATCGGTGAGGAGGTCGCCCATCACGAACCGAGGGGAAGAATGCGCACGCGCGCACGCTGCGGATCGATCAACACCAATGCACCCTCCGCGAGCTCGCGCTCTGTCTGTGCGATCGCGCGGAGGAGGGCGCTGCCGATCGCCGTCGGCGTCAGGAGGTCAGCGCGAATCTGAATGACGCTCGGCTTTCGGCGGCCCGTGGCCGCCAGGATTGTCGAGAAATCGAGATCATTGGTCAGAACGACATGGTCATGCGTGGCGGCCCATCGCATGAGCGCGCGATCGGGCGCGTTGGCCGCGCCGACGCTCGACCAATGCGTCGCCTCAAGCCCGGCTTCCTGCAGAAAAGGAACCCAGTTTGGCGACAGGTTCATGTCGATTAGGAACCGCATCAGGACGCGCGCTGAAGATCGACCTCCCGCTCTTCGGCGCGCCAGGCCGCATAGCGGAGGGCTTCCAGCACGTCCTCGCGCTCAAGGTAGGGATAGTCGGCGAGCAGCGCTTCGATGCTGCGGCCGCCGCCAATTTGGCCGACAATCATGCCGACGGTGACACGCTGGCCACGAATACAGGGTTTGCCGCCCATCACGGCGGGGTCTTGGCTGATGCGGGCAAAATCGGTCATTGGGTCACCTCGATTAACAGTCTAGCATATTTTTTCGCGCCGTTTCCGCGATATCGCGGGCAGGTGGGTCGCGCCTCAGTCCCATGGATTGAACAGCGGCACGCCCAGCGGCGCAAAATCGTTGGTATTGCGGGTCGCGAGCACGAGCTCGCGGTCGAGAGCCGTCGCCGCGAAAAACCCGCCCATGACCGAAAGCGCAGAACCGTTCTGGCGGGCATGCGCCATCAGATCGCCCCAGCGCTCGGCGATCGCGGGGTCGATCGGCAGGATCCGCCCGGCGAAGCGCGCCGGCAGATCCTCGGCGAGCCAGGCGGAGAGCGCCTCGCGCCGCCGGCCGTCGTCCATCAGGGCGATCCCCCGACTGAGCTCGGCGATCGACGCCACGCTGATGAAGGCCCGGTCCTCGTCGATCGCATCGAGCCAGGCGAGCACCTTTGGGTCCGGCGCCGGCCGGCGAACCTCCGAGAGCACGTTGGTGTCGAGCAGGATATTCATAGATCGAGGTCGCGCGGCTGGTCGCGGACCCGATCGAGGTCGAGATCGGCGTCGCGCAGGGGCGAGGCCAGCAGGAATGCGGCCAGGGTGCCTTTGCGGACGGTCTTGCGCGCCCATTCCTCGGCCGAGACGATGACGACGCTGGGCTTGCCGTGGCGGGTAATGATCTGAGGATCGGATTGAGCGCGCTCGATCACCTCGGAGAGGCGCGCCTTGGCACCGGCCACGGTCCACTGGCCCGACCCGTGCGCGGAAGACTTTCGGGATGCGGTCATGGCTTGTTCCCGTGACTATAATGACTAGTGTGACTATAATCGGTGTTTTCGCGAGTCTCAAGATCGACCGCGCGGGGAGGGCGCCTTTGTGTTATCTCCAGACCAAACCGAAAGAAGACGCCATGAGCAGTCCTCCAGCCAAGCCAACACGCTGCCGGCGACGGCCGACAAGGCCAGTGCGGGCGACTGGCGCCAGAAAGCCGGCCGCGATCGCCGCGTCGTCCGCACCGTCGATCTGACCGACGAAGAGATCGCAGCGATCGAGGCCAGCGAGATGGAGCCTGGCTTCGAACATCTCAATGCCGAGCTCGACGATGGCTGAGTGCAATTGCGGCGAGGGCCGGAATGCATCCGGAGGCGGGGAGGGGGTTGGCAAGTGGCGCGTCCTCTCGTCGATCTGGTCCCAGCGTGCGCACTTTTGGGGCCTCCAGAAGCCCAGAATCGCTGATTTGCGCGGTGACGTCCAACACTATCGATAAGAGGTACTTATCGATAGTTACAACTACACGCCAGAAGGCATCGCTATGACGGAAGCTATGTTCATGATAGCTTCCGTTACGGTGATTCCTCATAAGGTTATCAACGCATTGCTCCCGCTCTACCAAATCTCCGATGCGTTGCCCTGGAGCCAGATTGCCGGCCCGCTGGCGGCCGCGGAAGACGCGGTCGCGCGACTCGACGAGCGTCTCGCCAAAAGCCCGATCCGCGACGGCTTTGTTGCGCGGACTCACTTCACCGATGCCTGCGCCACTCTGTGGCTCGAGGGCGAACTCGTCCACCTCGAGGATCTGGTTCTCCACGACGCTCGCATGGACGTGCGCACGCCGACCCACGAGCTCACCCGCGCGCACGCCGTGCTGCGCGCGCGGCGCCGCATCGCCGACGCCAAGCCCGACTGGGCGCTGTCGGCCGCCGGGCTCGTGGGACTGCGGGGCCGGGGAGGGCGCGGCGACCGGGAAGAAGAAGATGGCAGCCGGAAGGGGGAAAGTGGAGCGAAGGCCGATTCGGACGATGCCGATGGTGAGGCTGAACTGGATGTATCGCTCGACCTGGCAGCACCCGACGAACGGCTGGCGGACGCTTATGCAGCGCTCGACGCCGCGATCGCCAAAACCGACCAAACCCTCGCCGGCGAGATCGCCACCCAGGCGAAGCGACCGCCCGAGCGCGACCCGCTGGTCTACGACCTCGACTGGGACGAAGACGAACGTCTCGTCGACTGGCGGGCGATCGTCGACCAGACCCGCACGCTGCCGCCGACTTTGGCGGCGGCGGTCGCGGCCGACGCGTGGGGCGCACTCGAGCCGCTGCAGCACACGCCGTGGCTCGGCCGGCTGCTTGCCGCCGCGCTGCTGCGCGAACGCGGCAAGACCCGCGCGCACCTTCCGTGCCTGCACGAGGGGCTGAAGGCCATTCCGCGCGAGCGGCGGCGGCCGCGGGATCAGACTGGCCGTCTCGCGGTCCAGCTCGAGGCGATCGCGGCCGCCGCCGAGGCCGGGCTCAAGGATCACGATCGCTGGTTAACTGCGCGCACGCTGCTCGCCCGCAAGCTCGCCGGCCGCCGCTCCACCTCCCGGCTGCCGGCGCTGATCGACTACGTGCTGACCCGGCCGATCGCCTCCGCCGGCATGATCGCGCAGGAGCTAAAGATCACGCCGCGCGCCGCCCAAGATCTCGTGGCCGATCTCGGCCTGCGGGAGGCGACGGGGCGGGGACGGTATCGAGCTTGGGGAATTCTGTGAGATTACCGACCCGGGGGCGAGGACACGTACATAACCAGCCCCGATGTCCGCTTTGCGCCCTCATTGCAGTCATTGAGCGCTCGATAGAAACTCATCATTGCCCTACGGCACTGATTTACCCTAATTTTATGCCACACCTTGCGGGTGTCGCGCGTCAGGGATTCACTCGCAGATACGCGAAAAATTTTTTGCTCGGCGTGGTTCCGGGTCTGGCTCCTGCCGGAATTAGCGGCGTAGAGGCGGGCCAGACGTGGACGCCAGAACACCACTGTTGCGCGCGCGAGGCGGTAAATGGCGAGACCCCTGAATAAAAAAATGGACGAAGGCGGGTTTTACACCCGCCGTCCCGAGATCGAGGCCAGCATCGACGAGGCCTTGGCCCAGAGTCCCGAGAGGGTTTTGCGACGCGCGGCAATCCGCAATGTCCGCGACACCAACTACATGCCGATGGAATGCCTCCTCCATCTGATGCGTGAGGCCAGGCTGAAAAAGGACAAGTCGTCGGAAAGCAAGCTCTACCTACTCTTCATGTCGCGTTGCGAAGCGCGGCTGAAGCGGGCTATCCCCGACGGCAGCCGGACGGACGCCGCCGACCTCCGCGACGAGGTAATGTTCAAATTCAATGTGATGTTCGCGCGCGTCGGCACCAACGAGGACGCCACCGCCCTCGACTATTATGAAGTCAATTTCAACCAGGCGTTCCGGTTTCTCTGGTGGAAGCAGGTTCGCAAGGACAACGCCCGCAAGAAGATCTTCGTCGATATCGGCCAGGAAAAAGACGAAGACGGCAGGCAGCTCGACATGGAAAACACGCTCGCGAAGCTTTCGGAGGCTGCGCGCAACCCTGCGCAGCAGGATAACTACGTTTATCTGGGACAGGTCGGCAAATTCCTCGCCACCTTATCCCCCGCCGACCAGGAGACCGTCAGACTGGTCTTGGTCGAAGGCTACAAAATCAAATCGGATGATCCGGACGAAGTGACCGCTGCTAAGATTCTTGGCGTGGGTCGCCGGGCCATCAACAAGCGGCTCGCCAAGGTGGCCGCCGCACTGAGAAAGTTCCAGCAGGAGAGCTGAACATGACCGCCATGAACACGAAAGACGAGTGCGATGTGCTGTATGCGCTCGCGCTCGCCATGCCTACGCCCGATCCAAAGACGTTGGACGATTTTGTTCGAAGACATCCACAGCACGCCGCAGCTTTGACCGAGTTTGCCGTTGAGCTCGCGCTGAACGGGCAATCCATTGGCGAAGAGGAAGGCGAAGAGGCGGTCGATGTAGCTGTCAGTCCAGCGGTCTCGCGCGCAATTAGCCACTTCCAAAACGTTTCATTCGAATTGGAGCAGAAAGGTCTTCCTGGCAACTTGGAGAAGAAAGGATTGGCTGAGGCACCGAAATCGTCCGGCAATCCATTTGCTTCTTTAAGCACCGAAGGCTTTCGAGCATATGCGGCTAAGCTTGGCGCCAACTCGATTTTCGTGGTGAAGCTCCGAGACGGCAGGATCGAGCCCGAAAGTATTTATTCGCGTCCTGGCTTTTGCAAGGTCGCTGCCGACGGCCTCGACATCCCCGTTGAAGCGCTGATGGCGCATGTCCGCTCCGGACCAACCGTGAGCGCGCAGCAACTGCATAAATCCGACAGCAAGCCCGTTGCTGACAAACGGGAAACTTTTGAAGAAGCGGTCCGCAGTTCGGGAATGACACCCGAACAGCAGCAGCACCTTTTGGCAATGTGAGACGCACGTGGACGCCTTCGAAACCATACGGATCACCGCCGCAGGGCTGCACGACCAATTCGTGGCAGGCGGAGCCGACGCGCTCAAACCGCTGACGCTCGTCGGCGCTGCGATCAAGCATTATGGTATCGAGCTGGCATTCCTCGAACCGGGCAACACAGCCCTTAATGGCGGTCGGGCCTTATTCGACCAGCAGAGCCGCACCATCTGCGCGGAAGACAAAGGATCGGACGCAGATCGCGCTCTGCTTGTCGGCCACGAGATCGGCCACGTGGCTGTTCACACGATGACGAGTTGTTGTGGCGCCAGCGATATCGATCCGTCGCGCTCGACCGAATCCGCGCCTGTCGGCCTGCAAAAGGTTGAGGATTACGGCGCACGCGAGCGGCGTGAGCTTGAAGCGAACGTGTTTGCCCGCGAATTCCTGTTCCCGCGGCACCTCGCGCGAAAGATGCACGCCGATCAGGTTATGTCGGCTGCGGATATCGCGGCGGCCACCGGCTTGCCGGTGCCGCTCGTGCGGCAGCAAATCCTGGACGCGTTGCTCCTGCCGAAGATCGAGCCTACCGCCAGCAAACCAAAGCCGGTTTTCACGGAGGACCCGGCGCAAGAGGACGCAGCCCGACATCGCGACAAGCCCTACTTGCTGCGCGCGGGGCCTGGGACGGGCAAAACGCGAACGCTTGTCCGGCGGATCGAAACGCTGATTGCGGACCATGTCGATCCGCCCTCCATGCTCGTACTGACCTTCTCGAACCGGACAGCCGCCGAACTGTCTGAACGCCTGTCAAAGACCATCGGGCAGGATGCGGCCCAGATGTGGGTCGGCACTTTCCACGGTTTCGGCCTCGATCTCGTCAGGCGGTTTCACGAAAAGCTCGAACTGCCGCCGGACCCCACGCTCTTCGATCGCAGCGACGCAATCTCGGTGCTGGAGCAGATCCTTCCCACCCTGCCACTCAGCCACTATCGCAATTTGTGGGACCCGGTCGTCGTGCTGCGCGAGATTCTGCAAGCCATCTCGCGCGCCAAGGACGAAGTCGTAACGCCTCCCGAATACCGGCGCCTCGCGGAGGCCATGGCGAAGAACGCAGACCCAGCCGATGAAAAAGCCACGGATCTCGCAGCAAAGTGCGTGGAGATCGCATCGGTCTACGAGCTCTACGAACACGCAAAAAGTAGCCGTGGCGCCGTCGATTTTGGCGATCTCATCATGCTGCCGGCGTTGCTCATCGAGCGGGACGAGGCAGTGCGCAATGCGGTGCGACTGCGTCACAGGCATTTGCTCGTCGACGAATATCAGGACGTCAATCGCGCCAGCGTCCGACTGGTAAAGGCCGTCGCGGGTGCTGGCGAAAACCTCTGGGCCGTCGGCGACGCTCGCCAGTCCATCTATCGATTCCGGGGGGCGTCGTCCGCCAACATGGCATCCTTCGGCGCCGACTTTCCCGGCGCGAAACTTGGTCAGTTGGGCTTAAGCTACCGGTCGACGCAGAAGGTGCTCGACGCCTTTGGCGCTTTTTCTGCCGGCATGCCGTTGCCGCCGGAGCTTGCAAACCTGCCGCTCAAGGCCGAGCGCGGCGTCGGCGAGGCGCGGCCCGAGCTGCGCACGCTTCTCGATCCAGCCGAGGAGGCCGCCGGCATCGCCGCGAGTATCCGCGAATTAGAGGAGGAGGGTATCGCCCTTCGCGACCAGGCGATCCTCTGCCGCACGAACGACAGATTGAATGAGATCGCGCAAGCGCTCGAAGATCGCGGCATTCCCGTCCTCCATCTCGGCAGCCTGTTCGAGCGCGAAGAGGTCCGCGACTTGCTCAGCGTCCTGAGTCTCGCTGCCGACCGGTTCGGTGCAGGACTGGTGCGTATCGCCAGCATGGAGCGCTATGCCATCCCGGCGCAGGATGTGAAGCGTCTGCTCGACCATCTGAAAGGCAGCAAGAAACCAGCCATCCTTCGCCTCGAAGAGCTGCCGTCGGTCGCGGATATCTCACCGGCCGGCGTGAAAGGGATCTCAAGGCTCGCTGACGATCTCAAAGGCATAAAGGCCTCTGCCTCGCCTTGGGATATGGCGACAACCTTCCTCCTCGACCGGACCGATCTTGTCCGTAGGATGGCATCCGGCACTGGCATCGGCGACCGCATGCGGGCCATCGCGGTCTGGCAGTTCCTCAATTTCCTTCGCGATCAGAGTCCGGTGGCGACGGGTTCTTTAGTGCAGACGCTCCTCGATCGCGTGCGCAACCTGGTCTTGCTGGCCGAGGAGCGGGATTTGCGGCAGGTGCCGGACGCGGCTTTGCAGATGAACGCCGTCCGGCTCATGACCGTCCACGGCAGCAAAGGCCTCGAGTTCGAAGCGGTGCATATTCCCGGCTTCGTAAAGACAGGCATTCCCGCGAGCTATCGTGGCCTGTCATGCCCGGTATCGGAGGGCATGATCGAAGGTGCGGTCGGCACCGTCTTCGAAGAGGCCGATCGCGCACATAAGCAGGAGCAGGAATGTCTGTTCTTCGTGGCGATGTCGCGCGCGCGGACCCATTTGCACCTCTACAGCTATTGGCAGCAGCCGAACGGCACTACGCGTAACCCGTCCGATTATCAGCCGCGGATCGCCGGAACTCTGAGGTCGATCGCGTCCCCGTCTACCATCTATCTGCCGCCCCGTCCTGCACGGCCTATAGAGATCATCATCGCGGATGAATGGGAGCGCACGCACCGACATGTGTCAGCTTACGAGAGTTGCCCGCTTCGCTTCTTCTATACGCATGTCCTGGGCATCGGCACGGCACGGCGCACCACGCCGTTCGAGCGCACGCACGCCTGCATCTACGAGTTCATCGACTGGCTGGCGGAAGAACGCGTCAACGCACCGCCCGATCTGAACGCCGCACAAGAAGCGTTTGACGCAATCTGGAAAGACAAAGCTCCGCACGACAGTCCCTATGTAGCCGACTATCACAAGCTGGCCAGCAGCATCGTCGCCGGCCTAATCAACGCGGGTGCTGGTCGCCGCTTCAGGGAAGCGGCGCCGCTCGCCATCAACTACCGCAATGGCAAGGTGATGGTGATCCCCGACGAAATCGCGGAGCGGCACGATGGTGTGATCGTCGTGCGCAAAGTGCGTACCGGCAAGCGGGGCAAGACTGAGTTCGGCAAGCTGGAGTATTCACTTTATCAGCGCGCGGCCACGCAGCATTTTGGCGCTCGGGCCATTGTTGAAGCCGTGCATCCGAGCGATCGCGGTGTCGAAGACGTGCCGCCGCCGAAGGCGACAAAAGCTGGCAATAACGACACGAAGGTGGAAGAGATTCTCGCAGGTATCGCAGGCGGGAGTTTCCCGCCCGATCCCGATTCCTTCCGCTGTCCGCGTTGCCCGCACTTCTTCATCTGCGCGTCGGTGCCGCAAGGTCCGCTTCACATCGCATAGATTCTTTTTCCCAACCCGGTTCCGGTTTTGCCCGTGACCCGGAATTAGCCCGGCAGAAGCGACAGGAACGGCAATCGGGCCAGCCCTCTCGCCACCGAAAGGGTTGGGATATGCAGACCATCGACATCTACTACCAGGGCGAAGGTGTTGGCGCTCTTGAGCATCTCGAATTCGACGTCGACGAGACGTTCGCTGCGTTGCAGGCGGCAATCGTCGACAAGCACAACATCGTGGGCGAGATCGTCTTGTTCATCGAAGACGAAGCTGAGCCTGTCGAAGGCAGCGCCAAGCTCCGCGACAAGGCCGGCCGTGCCGGAATTAAGGCGCATGTGCATCGCTGCCGCAAGATTGAAGTGGTCATCCACTTCAAGGAAAAGACCGTGCGCCATGAGTTCGCGCCGGGCGCTACCATTGCCCGCATCAAGCACTGGGTGACGGTGCGCAAGTTCGGCATGACCGAAGAGGAAGCCAGCCACCACCATTTGCAGATCGCGGGCACGACCGATCAGCCCGATCCCGGCACGCATATCGGCACGCTCGCCTCCTGCCCCAAGTGCTCGGTCGCGTTCGACCTCGTCACCACGCCGAAGGTCAACGGTTGGGAGGACGCGTGAGCACCGCGGCACCGGCAGGGCTCGACGAACGGGCCCTGCGCGCCGACCTCGCCCGACCGGCGTTTCGGCTCGCGCAATCGGAAGGTCGCTTCCGGTTGATCTCGATCAACTGGCCCATCGTGTTGCTCGGCGTCTCGGCCATTGATGGCCAAGAATACGTCCTGAGGTTCGATTGCAGCGGCTATCCCGCGCTCGCACCGACAGCACGCCCTTGGGACCCGGAACGCAACGCGCAGCTGCCCTTCGACCGATGGCCGCGCAGCAAAGGCGGCCGTGTCGGCGCGGTGTTTCGGCCCAACTGGAAGGGAGGCACCGCACTGTATTTGCCATGCGACCGCGTCAGCCGAGAGGGACACGACAACTGGCGCACCGAAACACCCACGATGATCTGGCGTCCCGAGCGCGGCATCACACAGTATCTGGAGATTGTGCATGAACTTCTCAATTGCGGCGATTATCAATCGGCTGCTCGCGCCGCGGCGTGAACTGTCATGCTCCTGGTTTCTGTGGAGGCGGTTGACGGCGAGACTGCGCGAGCGCGGACGGGGCGAAAGCCGTGAAAGTGGCGCCTTCTTGCTCGGTAATGCCGACGCGAATGGCATCGCGCAGATCAGCGATTTCGTCCTGTATGACGATCTTGATCCGCATAGTCTCGACACCGGCATCGTCCGCTTCGACGGCAAGTATTTCGGGCGGCTTTGGGCGATGTGCCGGGAGCGCGGTCTGACCGTTGTCGCCGATGTGCATGTCCATCCCGGCGATTCCGGGCAGAGCAACTCAGATCGCGCCTACCCCATGGTCTCGCAGGCCGGGCATATCGCACTGATCCTCCCGCGCTTCGCGCGCAGGCCGATCCAGCACGACGACATCGGCATCTATCGCTACCTCGGCGGCGGCGCCTGGCACACCGTGCCGCGTGTTCAACGTCGCCAATTCTTCAACATCGGAATTTGAGGATTGAGATGACCATTTTTACCCCTGCCGACGAGATGCATCGGCTCGCCAAGCGCGCAATGGACAATGGCACGGTCACAAGCCGGCAAGAGGCGGAGGCCCTGCTACGCGGCTACCGGATCGCCTTGTCCATAGGACCGGACGAGGCGATCGATCGTTATCATCAGGCCGCGCTGCTGACCGCCGTTGAGCTCGGCCGGCGCGTCTTTCTCGGCGGCGTAACCGTCGAGGGCGACCTTGATGTGCCGTTGCACGTTCCGGTGGCCTCCGGCCCGACACTCCGGCACGCCGTTGCCGCCGCAGGCGGCACGCCAGGGCCAGCGACGGCGGGCATCCCGCTGATTGCGATCGGCGGTCTCGCCAAGCCAAAGTCACACGGCTTCTCGATCCGGGCGGTATTCGATGGCTGGCGCGGCGGGATCGTGCCCGGTCACACTGAAGGTCCCGATCGCGGCGGGATCGGTCCGATGGCATTGGCGCCGATGCTTGCCGCAGCATTGGCAATCAACGAAGCGTTCCTCCATCTTTCGGGTGACAGTCCCTTCGCCGGAAAGCGAACCGCCGGCCTCAATCTCTGGACCTTGTCGCGGTCGACCGACTGGATGTCGTGCGACGCGAGTGCGCCGGAGCTTTCCTATCTACCGTCCCGCCTTTGGCTCATCGGCCTCGGGCATCTCGGCCAGGCTTATCTCTGGGGACTCGGGCTTTTGCCCTATGCGACCGATGCGAAGGTTGAGGTGCTCCTCCAAGACGTCGATGTGATCACGCCCTCGACCGAAAGCACCTCGATTCTCTCGGATCGCACGATGCTTGGCGAAAAGAAAACGCGCGTTACCGCCAAATGGGCGGAGCGGCGAGGATTTGCCACCACCATTACCGAGCGGTTGTTCGATGAAACCTGCCGCCGCCACCACAATGAACCGTCAATCGCGTTGTGTGGCCTTGACAATGCCGTAGGACGACGCGCGCTCGACCAGGCCGGCTTCGATTTCGTGGTCGAAGCCGGGCTGGGTCGCGGGCATCAAGATTTCCGCAGCCTGCTGATTCACACACTGCCCGGCGAAATGTCGGCGAGCACGCTTTGGAGAGACGAAGGTAAAAACAGTCAATCAGCGGTCGATGCGGCGGCCTATCGCAAGATGCTCGAAGAGGGCTCCCTCGACCGTTGCGGCGTGACCTTGCTGGCAGGCAAGGCGGTCGGTGCTCCGTTCGTGGGTGCGGTTGCTGCGACACTCGTGCTTGCTGAGGTATTGCGCCTCCTGCACGGCGGCGCCCTGCATAGGCTGATCGACATGAACTTGATTGACATTGCATACGTTCGAGCTGTGCCTCAGCTGCGCGACTTTTCAACATTCAATCCTGGCTTCATCACGGCGGAAGGCAGTCACTCTTGATGGGGAAAGCGGACCGTCCATGAGGTCATTGCTGATTGCGAGCCGCCGCAGTGCGTCCCGCTTCCAGGATGATAGTTTCTTGGCCCAGTCCAAGACGTCGTCGATCGGCTCTGCAGTCATCACCATCCGCCCCCGGAAAGATAATGAGTTATTCGCGTGATTCTTGCGGGTAACTCGGCTTCGTTGAGTTATTTCAATATCACGCTGATTGCCCGGTGCGTAAGGTCTATCGGACGCGCAGGGGACATAAACAGGGGGTAGGAAACGGTGACGTATCGTTTTGTCCATGCTGCGGATATTCATCTCGACTCACCCCTGCGCTCGCTTGCGCTGCGCCATCCCAACCTGGCGGAGCTGATCGGCAATGCCACCCGGCGCGCCTTCGTCCGGGTGATCGACCTTTGCCTGGACGAGCAGGTCGACGCGCTCCTGATCGCCGGAGATCTCTACGACGGCGATCAGACCTCTATGAAGACGGCGCGATTCCTCGCCGAACAGCTACGAAGGCTCAGCCAAGCTGGCATCCGAGTCTTCATCATCCGCGGCAACCACGACGCACTGTCAAAAATCACCAAGGAGTTGGTACTGCCGGATTCCGTGAAGGTCTTTGGCGGGCGAGGGGAGGCAATTGATATCGATCGCGCGCCAGGTCACGTTCCTGTTGTCGTCCACGGCCTGAGCTTTGCTCAGCCGCACGCCCCAGAGAGCCTCCTCGGACGATTTCGCCCCGCGGTCGACGGCGCGGTCAATATCGGCATTCTGCACACGAGCCTCGCAGGAGCTCCGGGCCACGATCTCTACGCGCCGTGCAGCATTGCCGATCTGCAGAAGAGCGGTTTCCATTATTGGGCCCTCGGCCATGTGCACAAACGCTCGGCCATCGAGGGCGCATGCGCGATCGTGATGCCCGGCATGCCGCAAGGCCGCGACATCAACGAGGCCGGCCCGAAATCGGTGACACTCGTCACCATCGCAAACGATCGCTCGATTCACGTCGAGGAACGGATCACCAGTGTCGCTGAGTTCGAGCGGATTTCGGTCGATGCGAGCGGCTTGGAAGATTGGCGCGACCTCGTCGCGGCGGTAACCCGAGCGCTCGAAAAGGAGCGCGACGCTGTCCAGTCCGAGCACCTGGTCGCCCGTGTGCGCATAACGGGCACGACGCCGTTAGCCTGGCGGATACGCCGCGACGCGGACTTGCTCAAGACAGAGGCCGACGACAGGGGCTCCGTCATCGGAGGATGCTGGATCGAGCAACTCGAAATCGCCTGTCGCCCGGCCGAGCAGCAGGGCCAAGCGTCGGGTGACCCTATCAGAGAGCTCCATCGCCTGATTGAAGACGATGTCTTCGGATCGGAAGCGTTTCGAAGCGATCTGGTGGGCGTGGTCGAAGAGATCAGAGCTCAGCTTCCTCAGGAGTGTCGTGACATCTTCGGATCGGACGAAGCCTCTTTCAAGGAGACTATCACTCGTCTCGCCCGCGACGGCGCCGACGGCGTCATGGCGCGTCTCGAAGCTGTCGGTGAGAAAAGTTAAGTCATGCGCTTGCGTCGCCTCGACCTTACTCGATATGGCAAGTTCACTGATCGCAGCATCGATTTCGGTGAGCGGACGGACGGTCAACCGGACCTGCACATCATCTATGGGCCGAACGAAGCCGGCAAGTCCACCGCATTTGCGGCCTTTCTCGACCTACTGTTCGGGATCGGTTCGCAGAGCCCGTTCGACTTCATCCATCCATACCCGACGATGCGGATCGGTGCGGCATTGGACGTCGCTGGCGAAACGCGGGAGTTCGCGCGGATCAAACGGCCGCAGAACAGTCTCCTCGACGGAGCCGATCGCACCCTGCCCGAGGCCGCAATCCGGGCCGAACTTGGCGGTATCGAGCGCGATGCGTATCGCACCATGTTCTCGCTCGATGATGAGACGCTTGAAAAAGGCGGCGAGAGCATTCTGGCGAGCAGGGGTGATCTCGGACAATTGCTGTTTTCGGCGAGTGCGGGCCTCTCGCATCTTAGCGACAAGCTCGTCGGGTTGAAGGGAGAAGCGGACGGCTTCTACAAGTATCGTGCTCGCACGGGAGAACTCGCTGACCTGAAGGCGCGGCTTGCAGATCTCAAGGCGGAGCGCGAACAGTTCGACACGCTCGCGTCCGATCACGCCCGGCTTATAGACACGCGCGACCATTCGTCCGCGCAATATGATGAGGCTGTTGAGGAGCGGGGGCGAATCCATCGACGCAGCGATGAGATCCAACGCTATCTCGCGGCGTTGCCGCGTCTCTTCGCCTTGCGGGGCATCCACGCGCGTCTCGCGCCGCTGGCTGATGTGCCAGCGGCCCCTCCGGCATGGGCCGCAGAGCTGCCCCAGCTCCAAAAGCAAGAGATCGAGCTCGGCGTCAAAACCAGAGCGATCGCTGAGCAGATCGATGAACTAGTGGTCGAACTCGCCGAGGTCGTCGTTGACGAGGCCGCGTTGCGCCTTGAGGAGCGCGTTGAACGGTTAGCCGATTTGCGTGCGCGCCACGTGACTGCCGACAAAGATATTCCCGAGCGGCGTTTGCAATTGCGTCAGCTCGATCTCGCGATCTCTGGGATCCTGCAGCGCATCGAGCGATCCGACGAACCAGATCCCAAACGCCTCGTGCTATCTGCGGCGACCATCGGCCGATTGCGCGATCTGATTGAATCCCGCTCGGGCATCGAAGGCACGACGCGCAACGCCACGCGAGAATTGGCCGAATCGCGTCAGCGCCTCGACGAGACGACGTCGAGACTGCCCGAGAGCGAATCCGATCCTCAGCTCCGTGTCGAGCGGGATCGTGCGTTTGCCGAGCTTGTCGTCGTGGTCGAGGCGCTTCGCTCCGCCGACCACCATGTTCGGCGCCGGCTTGCAGAGCGCGCCCGCGAAGCCGCGCTCGATTTGCTGGCTGATCGACTTGCCGCCTTGGGACCATGGCACGGCACCGTCGACGAGCTTATCACTATGCAATGTCCCGCTGCCGACACCCTGCAGCGTTGGAAGGTAGCGCGAGGCGAGGCCGAGGCCGCAGTGATGCGCCACCAGGCCGAGGTCGAACGGCTAACCACGCTGGTTCGGCACTGTGAAGCCGAAGAGGCGAGCTTCGCTTCTACGACCGGCATCGTCTCCGATCACGAAGCTGCCGACATACGGGCGCGGCGCGAGCAGACCTGGGCGGCGCATCGGCGCCTTCTGGACGCTGACTCCGCCGAGACATTTGAGGCGGCGCTGCGTCAGGACGACATCATCAGCGCGAGTCGCTTCTCACACATTTCCGAATTGGCGAAATTCCATCAGAGCGGACAGGTGCTGGCCCTCGCGCGAGCGGACCGCGACCGTGCTGTAGAGCTCAGCGAGCGTTCCGCCACAGCGTTGGCGGCGATCGACGTCGATATCGCTGCAGATGTGCAGCCGATCGCCTCGCATTTTGCAAAGGCGCCATCACTGCCGGACGTCGATGCCTGGATCAACCGCCGCGAGAAGGCCCTCGAGGCGAATGCGGCCGTGCGGACCGCGGAACGGGACATGCGCAATGCCAACGCTGACGGCGCAGCTGCTGTCACGCGGCTGACGGCTGCGATGACAGTAGCCGGGCTGCCGCCCGCTTCCGATGCAAGCTTCGACGCCATGCTTGCCCGCGCCCAAACGACGCTTGATCGGGAAGCCGAACTGCGCCGTCTACGCGGCGAAGTGGATGAACGCCAGCGTGATGTCGCCTCGCGTGAACGGGCGGCAGAGCAGGCGGGATTGGACGAGCGTACCTGGGACGAAACCTGGTCCACGACATGTCGCGGGTGCTGGCTTGGCGAAGGGCAGGTGCCGGCGATCGGCGCTGCCCGCGAAGTCCTCTCTGCGATCAGCGAGCTCTCGCCGACGATCGAGAAGCGGGCAGCGCTCATTGACCGCATCGAGAAGATGGAGAGAGACCAGCTTGCGTTCAGTGAAGAAGTCGCCGCTTTGACGACGCTTGTGAAAATCGACGCCAGCGTCGCCCCAGCTCTCGAGCTGGCGCAACGTGTCGCCGAGACGGTCCGAAGCGCGGGCGCAGCCCGCGAGCGTCACTTGAATCTGACGAATCGGCTCAAAGACGCAAGGGCGCGGCAGCGCGAACTCGCCGAAACGACCGCGGTTCACGATGAACAGACCGATCGGATGACGGCGTTTTTCGAGGTCGCCTCTTTGGAGGAGGTGGCCCAGAAGCTGTCCGATATCGGTCGACGCACCGATCTCGTCGAACAGGCCCGGCAGGCGGAGCAAGATATCGTCGAGGCGATCCGCGCAGCGAATATTCAAAGTGCGGAGGTGGCACTGGATACAGCGGACCGGCCGGCCCTGGAGACCGAACTCGCCGAGTTGACGGCACGCGCGGACGATCAGGACAAGCGGTGTCACGAGCTGTTTGCTGCGAAGTCGGCGGCCGAAGATCGCGTAGAGGCGATCGGCGGCGATGCGAGAGTTGCCATTATCGAGGAGCGTCGACGCACGACGCTGCTCGAGATCGAAGATGGCGCGATGCGCTATCTGCAGCTTAGAGCCGGCATCGCGGCCACCCAGCAGGCGCTCGCGACTTATCGCGAACGTCATCGCAGCTCCATGATGACGCGCGCGTCGGAGGCATTCCGAACCATCAGCCGTGGCGCCTATAGAGGCCTCGTTGCCCAACCTGGCAGGGATGGCGATACATTGATTGCTGTCTCGGCGGAGGGTGGCTCAAAAGCCGCTGACAAGCTCTCCAAGGGAACCCGCTTCCAGCTCTATCTCGCATTGCGTGTCGCGGGCTACCACGAGTTCGTGCGAGCTCGCAGCTCGGTGCCCTTCGTCGCGGACGACATCATGGAGACATTCGATGATTTCCGCGCGGAGGAGGCGTTCCGCTTGTTCGCAGAGATGGCTCAGGTCGGCCAGGTGATCTATCTCACCCATCACCAGCATCTGTGCGAGATCGTCCAGCGGGTCTGTCCAGCGGCGCGGGTGCACCGTCTCCCGGAAGCAACATTGAACCGCAAAGTCGCCTGAAAAAGATGGTTGCGGGGTACCGGTAACATGGTGCGATGCCATTGCTGCGGGACGGAAGCCCTAAATGCGCCTTTCCAAGGTGTTTGACCCCGTCCTACAGATATGGTTGTCTGTCCGCTGTCCTAGGACTGCGGACGCGGCGTGGAGATGATGAAAAGCCAGGATTTAGTCGTTCTACTCAAGCTCGTGAGCTTGGAAGACGACGAACACAATAAGAGCCAGCACCTTGCTCGTCACAGGGGCGAGCCGGGCGATGATCCTTATTCGGTTCGAGGCCTGGAAGCGGCTCTCGGGATCAGCAAGACCGAGATCAGCGCTTCAATCAACCGCAGCTTAGCATCGGGCCTCGCAGTCAAGGACCGGAAGACTGGCCGCCCCAAGCCAAATCGGCGGCACCTGCGCGAATTCATCGTCCATGGTCTGAAATTCGTCTTTCCCGCCAAACCCGGGGCGATGCAGCGCGGGCTGCCGACGGCCTTCGCCGCGCCCGTCCTCAAGGAATCTCTCCACAGCGCAGGCGACCTCATCAGCGTGTGGCCCTACGCGCGCGGACGAGACCTCGGCCAATCGATCGAACCACTGTTCAAGACTGTGCCGGAAGCGGCCGAGAAGGACGACGGCCTCTACGCTTATCTCGCACTCATCGATGCCATACGACTTGGCAATCAGCGAGAAGCCAACTTGGCTGCAGACGCGCTCGCAAAGAAGTTGGCATGACGGTCCAGGGGCAGCTGAAAGAGATGCTGAAGACCGTCGCCGTGGCTCTTGGCGACGATCTTCGCGCGCGCCTAGTCTTCGTTGGCGGCTGCACGACGGCTCTCTATATCACCGATCCCATTACGCTCGAGGGAGTGCGGGCGACGGACGACGTCGATCTCATCGTCGATCTCGCCGGCTTCGCAGCATGGGCTGAGCTGATGGATCAATTGCGTCAGCGCGGTTTCGCGGAGGCGCCGGAGGACAACGTCATCTGTCGAATGAAGCTTGGCGAGCTCAAGGTCGATTTCATGCCTGACGACGAAGCGATCCTCGGCTTCAGCAATCGCTGGTACGCGAAGGGCATCGAAACGGCCCTCCCCACGGCGCTTGACGAAGCTCTCGTGATACGGCGCCTTACGCCGCCGCTGTTCGTCGCGACCAAGCTCGAAGCCTACCGCGGACGCGGCGGCGGCGATCTTATCGGGAGCCGCGATGCCGAGGACATCCTGCTGCTCGTCGACGGACGAGAGGAGTTGACCGGCGAGGTGGCGGCCGCTGAACCCGAGATTCGCGACTACATCGCCGAACAGATCACGGAGCTGTTCCTCGCGGATAAAAACTTCGATCATTTTCTCGCAGGCAACATTCGAGGACCAGAGGGACGTGCCGAAATTGTCAACGATCGCCTGGAAGCGCTCAGTCGCGCGAGCAACCCGTAGATGCCCTTCGAAGTTCTATGGCACTGCCAGCAGGGGACGAGAACTCCGGACAACCGTGACTGCGTTGGCATCGGAATCCGCCGAGGGTCAATTTTGGCGATCGTCCTTGATGGATCGACCGTCGGATCTTCGAGTGGCGCATTTGCACGCGAGATTGCGCACAGGATAGTGGATTGGTTTGTGATCGGAAAACCCGAGATCACGGCTCAAAGCTTGAGCGAGGAGCTTCGCCGGACACACGCGGCGCTGTCAAATGACTTCCGGGGAGACTCGGCCAGTTATGTTCTCCTGTATGTCGGCCCTGATCCGTCGGCTCTCGTGCTCCACGCGGGCGATTGCCTGGTCGGTCGGCCTGATGTGTGTGGTGGAACCTCTTGGCTCACGACGCCGCACACGTTGTCAAATGCTGTCGCATCGATGCCGATCAGTGTGTTGGCAGGGGAGGCATCGCGTCATGTCTTGACGCGCAGTCTCCGTTCGAAGCGTTTTATCACGCCTGAACTAACGTCGATTGAGCTTGATGATCGCCCCTTGTTTGTTGCGACGGATGGATTCTGGGCCGAGCTCGACGCCAGTCAACAAGCAGCCTTTCTTGAGGGGCGGTTCGGAGCAGATGATCGCGAGCGCGATGATCGCAGCATTCTCATTATCTCTCGGAGCAAGGTTCGGTCAGTGACGAAGATCGCCGGATGCCACGCTCAATCGAGCGTCTATGCCCTGAGCGCGACCGACGCTTAGCTATGATACTTTCCAGAGCATCGTAAACGCGCGTTGATCCGCCTTCTTGGCGCTGCTCTGGATACAAGCGGGAAAGTTAATGATGCAGCGTAAGCCGCCGAACACCGACAAGCGACCAAGACGGCTTTACAAGTACCGAGCGTTCAGCAATTTGACACTTGAGATGCTCGTCGAGGATAGGCTGTTCTTCGCTGATCCCAGCAGTTTCAACGATCCTCTCGACAGTCGGCCATCCCTGGACACTGATCTTACAGCGCCCGAGCTCGAACGGATCTATGTTGGGTTCGTGAAACAGCGTGTCAGCGCTGAAATGAGCGCGGCGGCCAAATCCATCAAATACAGAGGCCCGAGGACCATCGAGCACATCGCCCGACAAGCCCAACGGCTTGCTACCGAGCGCTTGGCTGACATTCGCTACAATTCCACAAATCCGGATTATGAGATTAACGATCCCCTCCAGTTTCTCCTCGGCCAATATGTCGAGGAAGAGCTCCTACGCCGCTACGACAAGGGGATCGTGTCATTCGCCGAGCGTTCAACCTGTCCACTCATGTGGAGTCATTATGGCGACCAGCATAAGGGTCTCTGCATCGGCTATTCAATTCCTCTCGACGTGACGGCGATGGTTCACAAAGTCGAGTACGATGGCGGTCGGCTAGTGCACGCCAGCAGCGTCGCGGCGATGACCGAAGGCGATGAATGCGCCCGCAGGGAAGTCGATGCGGCCGTGCTGCTCAGAAAGGCGCCCAACTGGCGTTATGAGCGCGAATGGCGATTATTCGGTCCGCGCGGTCTCCAGGATTCGGCGCTCGAGCTTGAGGAGGTCGTTTTCGGCATCAGGTGTTCGCCGGCGGTGAAATTTGCCGCAGTGAAAGCTCTCGAAGGGCGGCAACGGGGTGTGGACTTCTTTGAAATGCGGGAACGCCATGGCACCTTCCAGCTGAAAAAATTCGCGCTTGATATAGATGAACTCTCGGCGTTCCTGCCGCGTCGCTCACGCTCGATTTACGAAGCCTTCGAATCCGTCGCGCTGCCGAATAGCTTCGACGAAGAACCGACAAAGTAGGAAAGGTTTCACGGCGGCTCCGCCTTGGCAAAGGCCGGCCATAGCTGGAATAATGCTCCGCGACTATCGCGCGTACCGCGTTCCTCTATTTGGCATCGGCCCTTCGCAGCTCTTGAATTCCCTGTTGATAGAGCTTGACGTAGCGCCGGTGCAGAACATGAAACCCCTCCGCTGAGGAGATTTCGGGGACAAGGGTGAGCAGTACCCGCGTCCCATTCAACAGAGACAATGCCATTAAGGACGCGGCGTCCTCAAGCTCGTAATGGTCGATTTTGGGCTCGATCTGCAGCCTGTCGATCCCGCTCGCGTCGGGCACAACATGGCGCTGGATGGAAGTCAGAGAGATATGGACAATGTTCGCCGAGAGTTCTCGATAGGAATGGGTAAGGCGTGGTAGGGCGGTGTCGATCTCCGATACCTGTAGCTTGGACTGCCGCTTCGGTAGGCTCTCTATGAAGTCGCTGAGAGTCTTGTCTGCCTCGCGCGCCAGACTGGGATTCTTTTTACGGAAGCGAATGGCGCGCGAGCGGCGGCTTGCTATATCGTCGTCCTTTAGACGCCTGAGATAGGTCGAATCCGTTTCAGCCATTTCGAGATGCAACGCACATTCAATGATCGCGCGGCAAATCGAGTAGAACGCAAGATCTCGCTTCGCTTCGATTACAACCAGGGCGGTTTGGAGTTCACTGCGGAGGCGAGCGTAGAGAGCGAGCACGACGGATGTTCGTCGCTCATGATCAGAATGCTTGGGTATCACATGCGTCAGCTGAAGCTGGTCGATCGCGACTGTGAAGTCCGCGAGCCACCTTTGCCAAGCTAGCCGTATGGGCATTGATCGTCCTTTCCCCAATCAGAGGCCTATTCAACAGCGATGGCTTCTGCACTGTTAGCTGTAACTGGACTTGCCCACAGGGTTCCCGCCAAGGCGGTCTGCCAGCGACTAGATCGGCGTGCATCTATCGTCAACATTCTACCCGTCGGAGCGCTTTGCGAGTTCAAGTTCGCTCTCGAAAACAAGGAAAAGCCCCGCCTCGCGGCGGGGCCTTCTTCGCCGCACCTTAGTCGCGGTTCGGGCGCGACCAGATGAGCGAGTGTCCTTCCTCGCCTTCCACCTCAACCAGCGTGGCGTAGATCGGAGCCGCGAAGCTCGGGTCGTCCAGCTTGACCGAAAGGTAGTCGCGGTTCTGCTCCTGCGACTTCTTCTTCCAGGCGGCGCCGAACTCGATCGTGCCGGCGAAGATGCGGTAGTCCGGGGCCTTGTCCGACGTGCGGTCGGCTGGGACGATCTTTGCCTTCACGGTGCCGAGGGCGAGAGTCTTGACGGAGCCGACGAAGCCGTTGCCGTTGACGGAGAAGTTGCCGATGGTAGCCATGTTCGTATCCTCTTTCGGTTCTCGGGCCGCGACCACCGCGGCCTCGATGGCAGTCGTTGACCGGAGGCGATTGGACCGCACCCGGAGGGCCGGCACGCAGTAGAGGGCGGCCAGGGCGAGGCTTTCTTGCCCCGCGAGGAATGGGCGCGTAGCGGCCAGGGGAAGAAAGTGGAGAACGGCCGTTGCGGTCTTGGAATCGAGGCAGAGCGCAGCGACGACGGCCTTCGGTTAGACATGCCAATTCGAGGACGCGCTGGGCGTGGCAAGCCGACCGATAGGATGTGACTGGCGACGGGCAACTCTCCTCGGCGATGGCCGGCATGCCGCCGATGAAACGAGCCTCCCATCCGAAGGACGTCCCCCCGCGATCGATGGGGCGGCAATACCCCTGAACGCGTTTCGATGTTCGCCAAGTTGTCGCCGCTTCGGGACGACGTCGATCCAGGCAGACCCGATCACCTCGGGCTAACAATGATGACCCGTCGCCGCACTGCCAGCCACGCGTCCGGCAGTGGCGGCGAGGAAGTCTCGCCACTCCGGGACGCTGAACACGCACAGCGGTGCGGCGAAGAAGGCCCCGCCGCGAGGCGGGGCCTGGGTGAGCTCGTGAAAAGAGAGAGTGAAGGACAAGAGAGTCCGGGCGCAAGTCTTCGCGCTCACGCCGCCTCGTCGACCTCGGCCGCTTTCGGCTGGAGATCGTGCAAATACGTGACGGCGCGCTGCGCATGCGCGGCAGCGGAGAAGATGAAGCGCTTGTCGTTGGAGAGCACTTCCAGCCACGATGCAAGGTAGCTCGCGTGATCGGCGCGGGGCTCCAGCTCCGGCACGATCCCAAGATCCGCGCTGAGGAAGCAGGCACCGAGCTCGGCAATCAACTCCTCGCGGGCGCGCTCGCTGCGGTCCCTGCCGTAGCGGCTGAGGTCGCGGTCAACGCGGTGTGCAGGCGCGGTCCAGTGCGTGTTATGCCGATGTCGGCATAACGTGCATTATGCCGATCTCCGGATTATGCCGCGCCGATGTGGGTTCCCGAGGACGGGGGCGCAGACTCAGCGCGGCATGTCGGCATAATCAGAGCGCCTCCAGGAATGCGAGCAGCTTGTCGCCGGGGCGGTATCGGCCAGGCTTCGCATCGACTGGCCGTGTCCGCGCCATCGCTTTCTCTTTGATCTGCATGTCGGCGTGGATGTACATCTGCGTGGTCTCGACCGATTCATGGCCAAGCCAGAGCGCGATAACGGTACGGTCGACGCCGTTTTGCAGCAGCTGCATCGCCGCACTGTGGCGCAGCACATGAGGCGTGATGCGCTTTGCCCGTAATGACCGGCACATCTTCGACGCCGTTGTCACGTGCGCGCGCACAATGCGCTCGATCGTGTCACGACTGAGCCGCGCACCTCGGTTGCTGACGAACAGCGGATCGGTCGTCGTCCCATTGCGCTCGACAAGCCATTCTCGAAGCACCTTGAGGCTGTCCTTGCGGATGGGCGTGGCGCGTTCCTTGCGGCCCTTGCCCATGCAGCGCACGTGAGCACCGGCGCCGAGCGCGATGTCACTTGCCGACAGCGTGATCAGCTCTGTGACGCGCAATCCCGTCTGAAGCGTCAGCAGGAGGATTGCCCGGTCGCGGCGGCCGTACCACGTTGTGATGTCCGGAGCCGCGATGACTGCCTCGATCTCGTCGCGGGTCATGTAGTCGATGACCCGTTTCTCGTGGCGCTTCGACGGCATGGCGAGCACGCGTTGGCAGTGATGCAGAAGTTGAGGCTCATTGACCGCGACGTACTTGAAGAAGGACCTGATGGCGGCGAGACGCGTGTTCCGGCTCCGAGCTGCGTTGCCGCGCGTTTTCTCGATATCAGCGAGGAACTGGCCGATCATGTCGGCGTCGATGTCGGCGATCTGCAGTGTCGTCGGCGCTTTCTTCAGTTGCTCTGCCGCGTATCGCAAGAGCAGGCGGAACGTGTCCCTGTAGCTGATGACCGTGTTCGGGCTGGCCTTCAGTTGCGTGCCGAGCCGCTCCGTGAAGAAGCGCTGCAGGTAGGGTGCGAGAGCATGCGTCTTCATCGCGCACCGCCCTTCTGGGACGCGCTCGCTGCAAGGGATCGTTCAGCCCGCGCCGACGCGAGTTGCAGCAGTTCCGGCACGGCTTCGATGTACCAATACGTGTGCTCCGGCTTCACGTGGCCGAGATAAGTGCTGAGCTTAATCATTTCGCGGTCGGGATCGAGCCCCTTGCGGTACCACCCCATGATCGTCCGGACCGCGAAGGTGTGCCTGAGATCATGGATACGTGGGCCGCGCCCATGTTTACGGAAGCGCTGAGGCACGCGCAGACCGAGATCCTGGCTAACGATCGCGAAGTTGTAACGTGCGCAACAATCAGTCGGACGCTCGCCGCTTTCGATCATGAAGAACGGGCCGGTCGTGGCGCCGAGCAACCGCGTGCGCTCGACGCGGTAGGCGCGGAGCCTGGCGACCGTGCTTGACGCCAGCGGTACGAAGCGGGCCGTGCCGTTCTTGCCGCGCTTCACCGTGATCACGCCTTCGTCGAGATCGACGTCGCCCTCATCGAGCGCGATGGCTTCGTTGATCCTGAGGCCCGTGACCGCGATCAACCCGAACAGGGTTGAGCACGTCCAGCCGCGGATACCGTAGCGCGACGGCAGTTTAGCTGCGCGTGCGACGATCATCTCAACTTCGGCCTCGGGGTAGATGTAGGGCTGGCCACGCCGCTGCTTGCCGGCGATCAGCCCGGACGGCGGCACCTCGGTGCGTGCATCGTGTCCCTCCAGCCAGTTGGCGAACACACGCACCATCCCAAGCCGCGCCGACCACGTATTGTTGTCGGCTTTGCCGAAGGTCTTCTTCCAGCGCAGGAACAAGTCGACCGTGATGTGATCGGTCCCCTGCCGATCGGCGAACCTGGTAAAGCCGCGCAGCACGCGGGCGGCGAACGACAGGTCGTAGCCGAGGCTGCGCCGCACAGCAATGTAGTCATCGAGACGTTCGGTTAGCGTGATCATGCGCGCGCTCCTTGCGCCCGGCGGCTCACGGCTTTTGCGGTTGGCCAGTCCGGCGCGATCGAGCGGAGGCCGTCGACGTCATGCCGCGCATAGATTGTCGTCGTCATGCGGGACCGATGACGGAGCACGTCGCCGATCTCGTCAAGTGATGCGCCTTTACGCAGCATGTCCGTCGCGAGGCTGTGTCGCAGCAGATGCGAGCCGACGTATTTCTGCGGTGGTCTGAGGCCGGTGCACTCGAATGCCCCTTTCAATGCTGAGTTGAGGATCTGTGAGTCGGCAAAGGGCCGATACGGAACCTTGGTGGAGACGAACAGCCTCCGTGACGTGCCGCGTCGTCCTTTACGGATGTAGTCCACGATGGCGCGGCCGACGTCCTCGGGTAGCGGCATACGATCGTGCCGCTTGCCCTTGCCGCGGATCAGGATTGTGCCGGCACGCCAATCGATGTCGTCAAGCTGGATGGCAATGACCTCCGGCGCTCTGAGGCCGAGGCGTGCGAGAACCATGAGCATCGCATAGTTGCGCCGTCCGGTCGGATCGGCCGACCAGACCGCATCGAGCAGCGTCTCGACCTCTTCGGGCTTCAGATAGCGCGGCAGCGTGCTCCTCGGTGGCTGCGCGACGCGCGGGACGGATGCCGCAAGATCGCGCTTGGTCTTCCCGCTCCAGAACAGAAAGCGGAACAGATTGCGCAGATGTGACGGCGGCGTCTTATCCCGTGGCGCCTTGCCATCGCTACGGAGCTTGCGCAGGAAGTCGACGATATCATGCGGCGTGATATCGTTCAGGTTGCCGAGCGTGTCGCCGAACCGGAAGGCCATGAAGCGATTGAGGAAGCAGACGCAGTGATAGATCGTCGCCTCCGTCAGCCCGCGCTGATCGCGAAGATAGGCCACATACTCCGATCGAAGGTGATCGAGCGGCGATGGCCGCACCTTCTTCGGCGCCGGCCGCTCGGCGACGCCGGCCTCGACCAGCGCATCGATGAAGCGTTCCAAGCAGTATTGCTTCTGATCGTACTTATCCTGGTGCATCGACGCGAGCGTCGCAGTACGGACCTTCGACAGCGCCTGCCCGACCAGCTGTCCATTATGCAGCCCGCGTCGGGAGACCACCCGGCAAAGCAAAGCCGCCGCGCTGTCGTAAGTGCGCACCGTCGCAGCCGCATAACCCTGATCGTGCAGAAGTTTCAGGAACTTCAAGCGATACTGATCGAGCCAGTGCACCGACGCCGCAACTGTGTCCGTCTTTCTCTTCGTCATGATCGTCCTCTCTGTTGGATAGAGAGGAAACCTATCGGCGCACGTCGGCGCCCCGAAATCCGGGGCGCGGCAGCCTGTGGGAAACTCCGGATTATGCCGATGTCATCAGGCGTCAATCATTGCGGGGCAAGCTTTCCCGGCCGACGCACGGCATAATCCGGAGATCGGCATAATGAACGCATTCGTGCGCGAGGGTTGCCGTGTAGCTCTCGGCGTCGCGGAAGCTTTCGAACGGCGGCATCTGGATGACGTCGAGCGACGGCGAGAAGTAGGCTTTGTCGCCGCCGTGCCGGATCGTCGCACCGGTGTTGGCGAAGAATGCGTCGGCATGAGCGATGCGCTGCGCCGGCGGCACGGCCGGCGCGGCAGCCGCTGACTTGTAGTACTGCTCGGGAAGCCCGTCGATCTGGTCGACGCAGAACACCGTGTACGCGCGCAGGAACGGCACGATCCGCTCAACGTCGTCGCCGTTGTCGTTCGTGTCGGTCTTGATGACCTTGTTGGCATAGACCACCATCGTCCCGCTTTCGCCCTTGCGGATGTGGCCACCGAGTTCGAGCGACTGCTTGAACGTCATCCACGTCGAGAACGCAAAGCCACGCGCGACGGCTTCCGACCAGAGCAGCACGACGTTGATGCCTTGATATGGCATTCCATTGTGGCGCAGCGGTCGCGTGATCCGGCCGGCGGCGTTTGCTGCGCTCCACGGCCTCACCCACTGTCGCACCCCGCGCTCCAGGTCGGAGACAATGCGATCCGTGATGCGCGCGTAGACGTCAGCGCGCGGCTTCTCTTCCATCCTGCTCATTTCAGTAACCTCCGTTCGGAGGCCGCGCCCATCGCGGCCCGTCACGGCGGTCCGCTGCGAAGATCCATGCGGTTGCGCACGCTGTGGCGCTGGTCGTCGAAGTGACGGCAGGGACACGGCGCCGGAACGGCAGTGGAGGACGGCGGAGCCGTTGCGCTACCGCGTGGACCGAAGCATCGACCGAAGGCCGGTACGGGCCGTGATGGCGCGCTGTCTCAATTTCACCTTCGCGGCTCCTGGCCGTCTGCTCAGGCACTCCCAGCACGGCAAATTGCGCGCGCCTGCGATGTCAAAAGGGAGTGCCCTCGAGCCTCCTTCCAGGGTCTGTCCCGGGACACGTCTGGACCGGGACACGTCTGGACCGGGCCGCGACGAGAACCCAGTTAGGAAGTCTTTAATGAATTCTTCAGTGGCCCGGGAAGCTCGCCGATGATACGTTTGGAGCTGCCATTTCGGCACGGTGGGGGATTTGTGGGCGTACTCGAACGAAACAATGTGCATGTTCGCGGAACGGGCGCGCAAACCATGATTTTTGCGCATGGATTCGGTTGCGACCAGAATATGTGGCGTTTCGTCGAGCCCGCTTTCACGAGCAAATTCACGACCGTGCTGTTCGACCACGTCGGCGCGGGCCGCTCCGATTTGACTGCCTATGATAAGGCAAAGTATTCCACGTTATCTGGCTATGCCGATGACATCGTCGAAATCGGACGCGAGCTCAGCCTGGCTGACGCGACGTTCGTAGGCCACTCCGTCAGCAGCATGATCGGGATGCTCGCCGCGCAGAAGGCGCCGGGCATGTTTGGGAAACTGGTGATGATCGGGCCGTCGCCCCGATACATCGACGATGATAACTACGTCGGCGGTTTCAGCGAAACGCAGATTGAGGAGCTCCTTCAATTTCTCGAGACCAATCACATGGGGTGGTCAGCGCAGATGGCGCCCGCGATCATGGGAAATCCCGATCGGCCCGAGCTCGGAGAGGAACTGACTAACAGCTTTTGCAGAACTGATCCGGAAATCGCGAAATCCTTCGCGAGAACGACGTTCAAGTCCGACAACAGAGCAGATCTCGGCAAGGTCGATATTCCGACGCTGATCCTTCAGTGTAGCGACGATATTATTGCCGCGAAAAACGTCGGGGAATATGTTCACCGTTCTATCGCGGGGAGCGAGATCGTATTTCTTGAAGCGACCGGGCATTGTCCCAATCTCAGCGCGCCCGATGAAGTCGTCAGGGCAATGCAGACTTTTATTTAAGGCTACCGGTGGACAGCGGGCGCATCGACGATTTCGAGGACATGTTTGAGCGCGCGCCGTGCGGATATCTCACGCTGCTACCCAACGGACGCATTCAACGCGCAAATAAAACGCTGCTGAATTGGACTGGCCGCACCGCTGAAGAGATGGTGGGCAACCGGTTCAGCGACTTTCTGAATATGGCAGGCCGCATCTATTACGAGACCCACATAGCGCCGCTTGTGCGGATGCAAGGTTTTTTCAACGAATTCGCAATCGACATGACTACAGCGGCGGGCGAGCCGCTGCAGATGATCGCGAACGCGCTCGAGGGGCGCGATGCTGACGGCAAGGCACTATTCACGCGGCTGGCGTTAATCAGAGCTACCGATCGACGTCGCTATGAGCGGGAGCTTTTGAATTCTCGCGACGTAGCGAAGACGAGTCTGGAGAGCGAGCGCGAAACATCGGAGTTGCGAGAACAATTCATCGCAGTGCTTGGCCACGACCTTCGCAATCCTCTCGCTTCGATAAGCGCCGGCGCGCGTCTCCTGGGACGGGAAGCGAGGAGCGACAAAGATCATCAGGTGATCGCCATGTTAGAGACGACGGTCGTGCGAATGGCGGGCCTGATCGACAACGTTCTCGACTTCGCGCGGGGCCGGCTCGGGAGCGGGATCACCCTTGATCGCGATGCCAGCGCACCGCTTGAGCCTATGTTGCGGCAGGTGATCGATGAACTGCGAATGTCGTCGCCCGGCCGCCAGATTGAAACGGAATTTGCAATCGACCTCCCCGTCGATTGCGACCGGAGCAGAATTGGGCAACTGGTATCTAACCTCGTCGGCAACGCGCTCAGCCACGGCGCATCCAATAAGCCGGTACGCGTGAGCGCCAAGACGGAAAACGGGCAGTTTACGCTGTCCGTCGCGAATGCCGGCGAGCCGATTCCGGAAGCTGCCCTGGACAAGCTGTTCGAACCATTTTTTCGAGGCGAGGTGCGCGCTAGTCGCCAAGGTCTTGGCCTCGGTCTTCATATCGCAGCGCAAATAGCAAAGGCGCATGAGGGTACGCTGACGGTCAAATCAACGAGCCAAGAAACTCGCTTCAGCTTTGTGATGCCTCTTCGATGACGAAAAAGCCATTGCCGTACCTTTGGTACCGGCTGGAGTGGCTCGAACGACGATCTCACCCGGACGACATGAAAACGGCTGATCCCGAAGAGCCAGCCGTCATTGAAACGCAGGGCTGATTGGCGGGGCCGAAGCCCCGCCTGAGGCTTATTCGAAAGCCGACATCTGGACTGCAGCGGCCTTTTTCGAGACGGTTTCGCCAGCGTGCTCGACCTGCCGTTCGAAGGGCTTCCAGGCTTCGCCGATGACCTGCTCGTAGGCGGCGACGACGCCCTCGGCCGCCATGCGGAGTGCGTGCGCCTGCAGGCCCATGTCGGCCGCGAACTCGCGCTTGCGCTGCGCCTGGCTGTCGAAGCCGACGGGGCCGTCGAGATCCTCGTCGCGGGCATCGTTGGCAAGTTTGGCAGTGACCTCGCGTGCCTCAGTCACGGCGCGGGAGTAGAACTGGCCGGCGCCGTGGGCAGAGCCGACATAGGAGCCGACGATGCGCTGGAGGTGAATTTCCATCGCACGGTCGCTGAGCCCCTCTTTGAGGGCGTCGGCGGTCTCGACGACCAGCCGCGCGTGCAGGTCACGAATGCCGTTGCTGTCGAGGACAGCGAGCCCGAAGCTCTCGGATATGCGCAGCGTCTGCGCCGAGTCGGGGCAGACGAGGCGGACCATTTCGAGGGTCGTGCCGCGGCGGAGCGGGATGACGCGGGCTGCGGAGCGGGGAGAGCGGGCGGTCTTGGTCATGGTGTGATCCTTTCTCGGTTTCACCTGGGATGCGATCGGGCCTTTGCCGTCGCTCCCTCGGGTGCGGTCGACCAGAACCGGCCCCAGCGGGCCGCTTCAGGGGGCGGCGGCTGCCAGCGCGAGCATGGGCGGGTTGCGGACAAGCGGGCCTTCAGGCCTGCGAAGGACGCGGCCCCCCATCGCGAGACGGCGGCCGCCGATCGCTTCGCGACTTGCCCTTGAAGCGGACCGCGGACGGTTCAGACCGCAGCACAAACCGAGGGAGTGACGGCAAAGGGGCACCCGCCGTCGAAACCGGGAGGTCACGGCAGGCCGTACGACACACGACGCCGCCGGCACGCATCAGGTCTCTTCGCTCTCGGTCGCAATGGTGAGGTGCCTGATCTCTCCCTGGTCCGAAGCGGAAACGCGATTGCGACTCCGAAACTCGGCAATCGCCGTCTCCTGCCGGTCGAGCTTGCGTGTGAGTACGTCGATTTCACCCCGACGGGCGAGGGCGAGCTCCGCGAGGTGCTGCTGAAACAGACGCTCGTCTGCGCTCGTCCAGCTCGACGCGCTTCGGCCGTTCTGCCGACGCTTCGCCCGATCGGTGATCGTCAGTCGCTCTGCGCGTGCCGCGATCTGTCGCTCGATGACGCCGAGATGGCGTTGCGTCTCGGCCTGCGCGACCTCCATGCGCGCAAGCGCGAAGCGGCGGTCCGGTGGCCCGTTCATCGCACCGTCCCCACCGGCCACAAGGGAAAAGCGGACACGTCCGCCGTGTAGTCATCGGCGAGGGAGACACCCGCGATGGATGAAGAGAGATCGTCGCCGGCGACCGCCCAGTCGATCAGCGCCGAGTTGGCCCCGGCGTGCTTGCGCATGTCAGGCGTCAGGATGCCGTCGAGCGCGTCAGCGATGGCGCTCTCGGGATTGTGGTGCGCGTGAACCAGGAGGTTCACGGCGACGAGGTACGCTTTCATGACCGGACCTCCTTTCTGGCCGCATCGATCGGGTAACGCTCCGGCGCGCGGACGGAGACGCGCACGGCGCGTCTCCAGGCGTCGGAGCCGGTGAAGTGCCGCCTGAGGCGCGGGTGCCAGACGACGAGGAGCGGCGTTTCGCCGTCCTCGTCAGTCGCGGTTCGCCAGCCGAAGGCTTTAGCAATGAGGCACCAGGGCATGGTCACCTCCATCCGGCGAAGTCGGAGGGGCCGCCGTAGATCTGGTGGCGCGCCTCGTCGATGACGAAGCCGAAGCGACCGATGCCGTATTCATCGGACGGGACGAGGAAGCGGCGCTCCTCGGTCCCCGCGCCGCGCTTGCCGCCGAGCGTGGCAACGACCTCGACGAAGCCGGGCTCGTGCTTCGACGTAATGGCGGACGCGACAACCCAGTCCTGCGCGTGCGCCCGTTCGAAGGCGCGGCGGTCCTTCTCGTGGGACTCGCCCGGCTGCAGGACGGTGCCGAAGATCGCCTCCCAGGCATCCGGCCACGAGTCCTTGATCGTGCGCTCGGCGCAGCGACGCTCAAACGCCGTGAAGAGGTGCGGGAAGGTGATCGCGACGATCGCCCACGCGGCATCCTCTTCGTACCAACCGCCTGGTGAGCGGAGCATCGGATGGACGTTGCGGTTGCGCTCGGCCGAGAGCTTGAAGCCGCCGTGACCCGCCGTCGAATGGGCTGTGACGCCTTCGGCGTAGACAGTCACACCCTGCGAGGCGCCCCACGGCGTGCCGGGGCGCGGGCAAATCTCGTGACGACCGAGCGTGCGCTTCTCGCGCTGGTGCTCGGCATTTTCGAGCACGCGGGCGCGAAACGCGGCCTCGTCGGCGAGCTCGCCGGAGTGGCCGTAGAAATGGTTGCGGGTCCACTCGTCCATCGGACGCGAGAGACGCCAGGCGGTGACGAGATAGTGACGGTCGTCGCGCGCCCTCGCCATGGCGAAGGCGATGTCACCGACAAGCGCGACAGGCATGCCGTCGGCGCTGCGGCCGAAGGAAACCCCCGGAAATCCGGGGGTCCGGGTTTGAGGGCGAGCAGGGGAGGGTGCGTTCATGCCGCGGTCCTCCCCTCGATGATATCGGCGCCGACCTCGTCGGCCGTCACGTCTTGAAGCACCGCGCGCGGATAGCCGTGGCGCGTGAGCCATTCTCGCGCGTCGGCCTCGTTCGTTGCGAGATAGACGAGCTCGGCGTCGTCGCCGGCGCGGTCGAACACGCGGACCGATCCGATCGCCGGACGCTCGGCGATCGAGAACCGCAGCCGCGAGCCGAGCGAGAAGGTCCGGTGGACGCGGATCGCAATGACCCCGCCGGCGCCGTAGTCGGCCTCGTGCAGGGTGAAACACGCCGACAGCGAGAGGTTGCCGACGCCACGCGCGCCCTGCTTCCGGATCAGCCGGCCGCGACTGTTGCTGGTCCGCCAGGCAGTCAATTTTTTGTTGAAGCGCGCCGGCGGCTGTGGCGTTCCGTCGGACCAGGCGATCAGCGACCCGATCGGTGCATTGTCGAAGATGGTGTGCGCGGACATGGTGTCCTCCTTGTTTGCGCGAGCGTTGAAACAGAGCCGCCGCCGGCAAGGCCGGCGGCGGCGGATCGTCCGGAAGGGAAGCGCGCCGCTATTCGGCGGCCTCCTGGAAAGCTTCGGTCGCTTCGTCAGAGGCGTCGTCGCCGGTGCTGTCGGCGTCCTCTTGCGTCTCGTCGTCGTCTGCCGCGGTCACGCCAGACGACAGGAAGTCGGAGAGCTTCGCCGGGTCGGCCGCGAAGAGCGCGGAGGGGTGGACGAAGTGCCCCTCCTTGAAGTGCTCGACGAGCGCGGCGCGCGTGTCCTTCACGCGCTGGCGCGGCAGGACCGACGTGTCCTTGCACGACGCCTCAAGTGCCGGGCGCGAGAGGCAGGCGAGGAAGTCCTCCGTGCCCATGTTCGGCAGGAAGGCGTCCGCGCCGACGACCTCGCCGGCCACGCGGGCGACGATGCCGCTGTTGGTGGCGTTCTCCCGGCACGAGAACACCTCGACCAGCACGGTGCGCGCCGCGACGCGCAGCGTGTCCATGTCGAAGGCGAGCTTGCCATCGGCGTCGAACAGCACCACCGCCTTCTTCGCCAGGCGGCTGTGGCCGTAAGTGGCGCCACCGTTTCCCGTCGTCACCGAGACGTTCTGCCCGGCGAAGGCGAGGATCAGCAATGCCATCAGCGTGTCGTCCTCGATCGGCGCGCGGCCGAGCGCTTCGCGCAGCGCGTCGGTGCGGAGGTCGCCGATCATCTCGACGCCCTTGCGGGTCACGTCGGGACGCGGCTTCGACACCTCGCCGACGTCGTCCGCTGCGTTGTCCGGACCGGCCGCGCTTTTGCCCTTCGGCTTCTTCGCCGCCGGCATGCGGTAGTGCAGGGTCTGCACGCGGCCGTCGCGGTCGAGATACATCGCGGTGCAGTCCGACTTCGTCGGCTTGCCGTAGACGCGCTCGGCCTTCGGCGGCAGCTTCACCTCGCCGTAGTTCGTGGTCTCGGCGATGACGCCCTTCTTCGGCAGGTTCGCCGTCATCCACTCCTGCTGCGCGCCGAGGAAGGCCTCGACATCCGTGGTGTAGCGGCTGTCCTCGTCCGCCGGCGCGAACAGGTCCTCGACCCAGGCAATGCCGTAGGCTTGCGCGAGGTCGTCGCCGAAGCTTGCGTGCCGCGCGTACATGCGCGTCTTCTGCAGCGCCTGGGCGACGCTCCACCATGAGACCTGCGGGTCGGCCTTCGACGGCTTGTGCTTCTTCCAGACTTCCTTCTGCTCGTCGAGCGACGCTGCCGCGATGGTGCGCAGCTGGCGCTCGTCGGGCATGTCGCCCTTGGCCATGTGGTCGAGCATCGCCGGCAGCACGTTGGCGAGCAGGCGCAGCTTCCTGATCTGGCGCACCGGGAGGGCGAGCGCGACGCCGATCGCCTCCTCGGTCCAGCCGAGTGCGACCAGGCGCTCGATCGCACGCCACTGGTCGACCGGGTTCAATGCTTCGCGGGCGATGTTCTCGACCATCGAGCGCATGGCGCCGTTGTCGTTTGCCGGATCGTCGACGAGCACGTCGATTTCCGCGAGGCCCGCGGCGATGGCGAGGCGCACGCGTCGCCGGCCGGCATTGATGAGGAAGCCGTTGCCGCCGTCCGCCTGCTGCGACACGACAGGCGGCTGCACGATGCCGACGGCCTTGATCGACGCCAGCAAGAGCGCGTCGGCCTGCGGCGACGACTTGGTCTGGCGCGAATGGTCGGGGCTCTCCACCAGCGCGCGCGGATCGACCTTGATGAGTTGCATGGGAACACTCCTTTTGGGGTTGCGGACCGGCATCGCCAGCCCTTTCTCGTCTTCTTCCCGAAGACACCCCCCGGCCCGCGGAGCGGTCGGGCCGGTGCAACTGCGGCCGAGCATCCCTGACCGGCTGGACCAGCAGGGCCACAGCCCTGCGCAGGACGACGGGCCGGGATCGCGCAGGCGGCGGTTGAGCGCTAGCGCCAGCGGCCCGCCCGATCTGCGAGACGCTTTCCCTCTCTTTTTTGTCTCTTGTTTCCCACATTTTCTGACACTATATTGCGTCATAATATGCGATTTGTTGGAAAGGAGGCTGGCCATGGGTCTAGCCCAATATGCCGATGACGGTTTTTTTGCCCCGAACAAGATCGCTCACGCGCTGCGCACCACGAGCGAGGAAGTCGCGCGCACAGCGGGGCTCGGCCGGGATGCAGTACAGCGTAAGGAGCGGGTGCGGTCGGACCGCACCCAGCGGCGGCTGCGCGAGATGGTCGAGGTCCTCAACAAGCTGGAGCCGCGGTTCGGCTCGGCGCTGATGGCCTATGCGTGGTATCGGTCCGAGCCGTTGCCGGGCTTTTCGGGGCAGACCGCGATGCAGCTTGTGCGTAGCGGACGTGCCGACGACGTTCTCGACTATATCGACGCGGTCGATGCAGGCGTTCACGCCTAATGCTCTATCGTGGGCTACTCTTTCGCGCGCTCAATCCCGTTTACGCGCGAAGTCCGCTCTCTGGTGAGGGTGCTGCACTTTATGGCGGCCGCTTCAATGTAAAGGGAACGCCGGCGCTCTACGCTTCGCTGTCAGCGATGACGGCATTGCGCGAGGCCAATCGGGCTGGTTCGCTCCAGCCGACGACGCTCGTGTCCTATACGGCCGAGATCGACCACGTATTCGACACCCAAGATGACACCGCGCTTGCAGCTCATGGGATCGATGCTGCGGCGCTTGCAGACCCGACATGGCGCGATCAGATGAAAGTGGTCGGAGGGGCGAAGACGCAGGCGTTCGCCCGTCGGCTTATCGAAGCGGGCTTTGACGCGCTACTGGTTCGCAGTTTCGCACCGGGCGCGACGGCGGACGATTTGAACCTCGTGTTATGGCGCTGGAGCGACGAGGCGCCGGCCCGCCTCGTCCTCATCGACGACGAAAACCGTCTGTCACGTTAGGCCGTCAGGCGGCAATGCGGCTTCCCGGATTCTCGCTGTCGTTGGCGAGTTCGGCCTCCACCTCGGCGAGCTGCCAGCGCTTTTCGGCAAGCTCGCCGGCGAACGCGAAGTCGCCGCCGTCGCGCGACTCGTAGGAGGCGAGCCGCTTGCGAGCGTCCGCCAGGCGCCGGCTGACGCGCTCCCGCTCGCCGTCGAAGTCGTCCAGCGCGTGCTCAAGCCGGGCGACGGCGCCGAGCGGCGCGACCGTCACGGGCAACTCGATTTCGAAGTCCGCGCCGGTGCGCAGCAGCGCGGTGGCGTAGCGGTAGCCGTCTTTCCCGAAGCGCTCGCCGCTGTATTCGACGCCGAAGCCGCCGACCGAGGCGATGACGGTTTCGCCTTCCTGCTGAAGCTGCACCAGCGTCAGGATCTCCTTCAGCAGCGCGCGGCCCGCGAGCTTGCGCTCGGCGTACGTCTCTCCGGCCACCGCCATGGTGAAGGCGTCGCCCGAAGTCGGAATGCGGCGCTCGATGTCCTGCCCAATCTCACTGACCCGGCGGGTGGAGAACTCGATGTCGCGCTCCGCGTCGCGGATTTGCCGGCGCACCGCGTGCTGATCGTCGATGTGCGCGGCGCGTAGGCGCTCAAGCCGCGCGACGTCGGCCTCGAGCCCCGCTTTCAGCATCAGCCGAGGGTCGCCTGACGCGATCGCCTTGGCCATGGCGAACTGGTTGGCCTGGCTCTCGCCCATGTCTTCGAGCCGGCGGATCGAGGTGTCGCCCGAGAGCGCGGCCGCGATGAAACGCGCCTTGCGCTCGTTGTTCTGCCACATCTGCGCGTCGAGGCTGCCCTCAGTCGCGTAGGCGAAGACGTCGACCTCGTCGTTCTGGTTGCCCTGCCGCACGATGCGGCCCTCGCGCTGCTCGATCTGCGACGGCAGCCAGGGCACATCGAGGTGATGCAAGGCCTTCAGGCGGAGCTGCGCATTGACGCCGGTCCCCATCGTCTCGGACGAGCCGATCAGGAAACGGACCTTGCCGGCGCGCACGTCGCCGAACAGGCGCTGCTTCGCCTCGGACTTCTTGTAGTCCTGCATGAAGGCGATCTCGGACGCGGGCACGCCCATGCGGACGAGCTCGTCGCGGATCCAGCGGTAGGCGGAGAAGCCGCGCGACTTCTCGACGCTGATCGTGCCGAGGTCGGAGAAGATCATCTGCGCCGCGCCGGGCAGTTCGAATGGCTTTCCGTCGGAGCGGACGTAGGCGTTGTCGGCCGTCTCGCTCCAGATGCGGAATGCGTTGCCGACCAGCTGGTTCAGCTTGTTGTCGGCTTCGTTGTCATTGTCCGGGTCGACCAGGCGGAGGTCGATCGCAGCATGTCGCCCATCGGTGATGACCGACAACAGGATGTCGTCGCCAGGCTCGGGCGCGCGGTCGCGCTCCTCGATCACCTTGATGCGCTCGCCGAGCAGGGTTTGGTAGCGCTTGAACGCCGCCGACGGCTTTGCGGTGAGGATCTGCCGTTTGCCCGTCGAGATCGCGGGCACTCTCACGTATTGCCGCAGGTCCTCGGGCATCACGACGTCCGCGAAGGAGCGGAACATGGCGATCAGCTCCGGCACGTTGACGAACGTGGCGAAGCGCGTCACCGGCTTGTACTTGCCGGACGGCTGCAGTTCGAGCTCGGTCGAGACGTCGCCAAAAGTCGATGCCCAGGCGTCGAACTCGTGCAGGCCGCGCTCGCTCAGCGTCGCGTAGCCGAGGTAGCGCTGCACCGAGAACATCTCGCCGAGGGTGTTGGTAATCGGCGTGCCCGAGGCGAGCACGAGCGCGCGGCCCGGGTTCTTCGTCTCGACGAAGCGGGACTTCACATAAAGGTCCCAGGCGCGCTGCGAGCCGTTCGGGTCGACGCCCTTAAGCGTCGACATGTTGGTGGCGAAGGAGAGCTTCCTGAACTCCTGCGCCTCGTCGACGATGATCTGGTCGACGCCGATCTCCGAGATGGTCAGCAAGTCGTCCTTGCGCGTCGACAGCGACTCCAGCCGCTCCTGCAGGCCCTCCTTCAGGCGCTCGAGGCGCTTGCGCGAGACGCGGTCGTCGCTCTCCACCTTCGTGAGCAGCGTCTCGTAGAGCTCCAGCTCGTCCTGGATCATCTGCTGCTCGAACACCGACGGCACGGCGATGAAGCGGAACGCGCTGTGCGTGATGATGATCGCGTCCCAGGTCGCGGTCGCCGCGCGCGACAGGAAGCGGTGACGCTTATCCTTGGTGAAGTTCGTCTCGTCGGCGACGAGGATGCGCGCGTTCGGGTAGAGCGTCAGGAATTCGCGCGCAGCCTGCGCCAGGCAGTGGCCCGGCACGACCAGCATCGCCTTGGCGATCAGCCCAAGCCTCCGCTGCTCCATGACAGCGGCGGCCATTGTCATCGTCTTGCCAGCGCCGACGGCATGGGCGAGGTAGGTGGAGCCGGCGGAGATGATGCGCCAGATGCCGCGCTTCTGGTGGCCATAAAGAGAGAAGGCGCCAGAGGCGCCGGGAAGCTTCAGGTGGGCGCCGTCGAAGGCTCTCGGCGCGATGTTGTTGAAGCGGTCGTTGTAGACGCGCGCCAGCCGGTCGGTGCGGTCGGGATCGGACCAGATCCAGCGTTGGAACGCGTCCTTGATCTTCGAGAGCTTCGTCTTCGCCGCCTCGGTGTCGACGACATTGAGGACCCGCCGTTCGCTGTCGCCGTCCTTGATCGTGTCGAAGATCTGCGGCACGCGGCTGTTGAGCGCGTCGGCGAGCAGTTCTCCCGCGTGTCGGCGGTCCGTGCCCCACTCCGAGGTGCCTGTCGCCGTCCACCCGAGCTGCCGGGCCTCGACGGTCCATGAGGCGAGCTCCGGCATGTGGTGGATCCTGATCTCGGCGTCCATCGTCTCCTTGACGAAGGCGACGACGTCAGCGGCCGGAATCCATGGTGCGCCGAGACGCGCCGTGATGTCGGACGGCTTGAGGTCGGCAGGCTGCACGCCCTGCAGGGCAGAGATATTGCGTTCGTACTCCGGGTCGAGGGCGGCAGCGGCCTCCGCGGTCTTCAGCTTCTCGCGCACAGCGCCGGACAGGTAGGCGTCGGCCATCTGCCACGAGCCGTTCGCGGGGTCGCGGAAGACCGCACTGCCGAGTTCGGCGACGACATCCTGCGCATCGCGATGCAGGAGCTCGGCGATGTGGTCGACGTCGACGTGCCCGCGCTCGTTGAGCACGACGGCGAGCGCGTCGGCGGCGCTCGCGATCACCGGCGCCGCCGGCGGCGCAATGACGCGCTCGGTGAACAGCGGCCCGGGCTTCGCGGTGTTGGTCTCGAGGTCGTAGTCCTCGATCGAGGCGACGAGCCAGCAGTCGGGGTCGTCGAGGAAGGGCTGGATGTTCGGCCGGCGGTGCGTCTCGCGTGTTTCGCCGGTCTCGTCATCCTCCGCGATGGAGACGGTCGTGAAGTTGATCGGCCCGAAATCACGGACGAAGGTCGACCAGGCGATGCGCAGCCTGACCTGTGCATCCCGCCACGGCCGGTCGAGCTCCTGGCACTTCAAGACCTCGCGCACGGCATCGCGGATCGGGATCAGCTTGCGGATGACGCGGATGTGCTTCTCGGGAATGCCATCGGCGCCGCGGCCCTTGCGCGCTCTCACCGCAACGGGCTCGCCGTCGAGCACCTGCATCAGCCCGTGCGCCTTGTCGAAGAAGTAGCTGCCCTCGCGGACGTGGCGATCCGGCGGCAGGTCGACGTCGGCCAAATCGCTCGCATCCTCCAGATCGAAATCGATCGTCTCGGGCTCGCCGTCGTAGACCGCTTCCGGAAGGAGATTGACTGCGGCCGCAAGCGCTGCGGCGAGGTCCTCGCCGTCACGCGGCAGGCACGTGTAGGCCTCGCCGAAGGGGCCCGAGGCGAGCGCGTGCACGCCGAGCGCGAAGTCGGGGCGCCGCGCGAACCACCGGTTCACGCGGATCGCGCTCTCGTCCTCGGTCGCGGGCCGGATCTCCTCGAGGTCCAGCCACGACAGGTCGCCCTCGGCATCGCCGACCTTGCGCTTGCGGAAGAACAGGAGGTCGACCACGACGTCGGTGCCGGCGGCGAAGCGGAAGCTGCCCTCGGGGAGCCGAACGGCGGCGATCAGGTCAGCCGACTTCGCGATGCGCTCCCGCGCGGCGAAATCCGCCTTGTCCATCGTGCCGTGCGAGGTGACGAAGGTGGCGAGCGCGCCGGGCTTCAAGAGGTCGATCGCGCGCGCAATGAAGTAGTCATGCAGGCGCAGGCCCATGGAACGATAGGCACGGTCGGAGCGCACGGTGCGGTCGGAGAACGGCGGATTGCCGACGGCGAGGTCGAAACTCGCGGGCAACTCGGTGCGCGCGAAGTCGCCGGTAATGATGCGCGCGCCGGGCTGCAGCAGGCGAACGATCCGCGCCGTCACGGGATCGAGTTCGATGCCGGTGACGTGCGTGGCATTGCGCAGCCCTTCCGGCATCAGCGCCGGGAACAGCCCGGTGCCGATCCCCGGCTCGATGACGCGGCCGCCGCGCCAGCCGAGGCGCCGCAAGCCAGCCCAGATCGCGCGAACGATGAACTCCGGCGTGAAGTGCGCATACTGCGTGCAGCGCGCCAGCGAGGCGTGGTCGAGGTCGTCGACCGCGTCCTGCAGGTCCTCGCCGATCGCTTCCCAGCCTTGGCGGAATTCTGCCTCGCCGGGGCGGCGGAAGACGAAGTTGGCGAGTTCGGAAGCGCCGAAACCAAGAAAGCGGATCAGCCGCTCCTGCTCCTCGACGGTGGCCGGCCGCTCCTCGGCCTGGATGGTTGCCGCGAGGCGGATCGCGGCGATGTTGTCGCGTGCACGCTCCTTCCAGCTCTTCGCCAGCCCGCGATCGCCGACGAGGTGGAAGTTCGTTCCTCGCTCTCGGCGAGCAGTTGATCCGGGCCGCGCCACCGCCGCCACCGAAGGCGCGGGGGAAGGTGACGACGGATCGGGATTATCGTCGTCGTCGTCTTGCTCGGCGATGAGACCGCCGGCGAACGCGGTGACGCCGAACCCGAGGCCGGATGAGAGCGCCGTGTTGCCGAAAAGGTCGAGGGTGAAGGGATCGTCTTGCGCCATGGAAATTCTCCTTGTGGTGAGGGCGCGCGTCATCCTTCCGCCGATTGGGGCGGCGGCGTTGATGATCACGGTGATGCGGTTTGAAGGGGCGCTAGCGCGCGATGAGCGAAAGCGAGACTTCGGCTTCGCTCAGCTGTACGCGCAGGTGGGTGAACCGGAAGTCACGATTGATGAGAGGGAGGATCTGCTCGGCATCAAGGAATTCGATGCCGTCATCACCGCCGAAATGGCGGCGCTTGTAGTCAAACCAGTCCGGGTTGCCGACTGGATGACATTCCTCGGAATAGACGACAAGCGGGCGATTGCCTTTAGCGAGCTTACCGTTCGCCATGATGTAGACACCGCTGTCGCCGACCAGCCAGAGGCCTGGTTTCTCACCCTCGCCGGGCTTGAGGCCGTAGTAGGGATTGCGGAAGCCGCCATTGGCGGCGGCATCGGATTGACCGCGCTCGATCACCGTGCGGACGGCCGGGATGGGGAACGTGAACATCGTCACCTCCCTTACGCAGCGATCGCATCGGGCAGATAGCGCAGATGCACGGGCAGCTTCGCCAAGATCTCCGTATCGGTGAGCTGGTCGAGCAGCTTGAGCACGGTTCCCCTTTGGTAGTCGTAGAACAGCACCGTGCGCTTGCCCCACAGATGCTTGGAGAAGCGCTCGCCGGCGTAACCGCGGTAGTCGTCGTGCGCGCTCGACCAGATGTGCTCGAGCCGCTCCTCACGCGTCATCGCACGGACTGGCCGTGACTCGCGCTCGACGATCGCGGCACGCATGCAGCCTGGCGAGGCGCGATCTGACAGATCGCAATAGCCGTGGAAATAGCGGACGCAATCGTCGATCTTCAACTTGAAGAAGACGCTCGTGACGCTGCCGGTGAGGAATTCGCGCATGGCGAACATGTCGCTGCGCATCCACAGTGGTGGCAGGATGTCGAGCATGGTGTCGTGCTCGGCCTCGCCGATCTCAAACCACTCGCCGCGATAGAGGGCGCCGTCGTCCGGCGAGCGGTTCGGCCGCTGCGCGTGGCGATCGAACATGCGGAACATCTGCCGGCGGTCGGCGGTCCCTTGGAAGACCTTGCGGATCGGAGAGAGGGTCATGGGCGGGCTCCTTTCAGCCTCGTCGGGCTGGAGCGCGGCTCACCCTTTCGGCTCGCCATCCTCTTCAGCCCTTCTGACCCCTCCTTCGCGGCCGCCTCTCCGGACCGGCGGGTCAAGGGCCGCGGCACGCGGGCGAAGCCTCCCTTGACGCGCCGGCCGGGCATGCGGCACGTCATTCCTCTTTTCCTCGTTCTTCCCCCTCCCTCACCCTCCAAGCCGGCGCTCGGCGTGACGGTTGGCGGAACCACGTTGGTCCAGCAGCGTTCAACACATACTCCGTGGGAGTATTTGTGGTGGATGCAGCGAGCGCTCGGACGAAGGCGAAGGTAAACCGCTTCAATCGCATCGCCGGCCAGGTCCAGGGCATCGCGCGGATGGTGCACGAGGGCCGCTACTGCATCGATGTGCTGCAGCAGATTCAGGCGGTGAAGACGGCGCTCGCGCGCGCCGAGGGCGAGGTCCTGCGCGACCACGCGGCCAACTGCGTCGCCCACGCGATCAGCACGGGAGACAAAGCCGAGCAGAGGGAGAAGGTCGACGAGATCGTCGCCCTCTTCGACCGCGCGAGGCGCTAGCAAGGAAGGGAAGAGCAAGTGAGCGCACCGGTGCGTCAAGCCCAGCTGTTTCGAATGGTGACGGACCAGCACATCTGCCCGTTCGGGCTGAAGTCGCGCGACCTGCTCGAGCGCGAGGGATACGACGTTGACGACCACGAGCTGAAGACGCGCAGCGAGACCGACGCGTTCATGGCCGAGCACGGGGTCAAGACGACACCGCAGACGTTCATCGGCGGAGAGCGCATCGGAGGCTACGACGACCTGCTTCGCTACTTCCGGAATGAAGTGGCGGATCCGAAGACGACGTCATACCAGCCCGTCATTGCCGTCTTCGCGATCGCGGCGCTGATCGCGCTCGCCGCGAGCTGGAGCGCGTTCGGGACTCTCGCGACGGTGCGGGCAGGCGAGTGGTTCATTGCGATATCGATGTGCATCCTCGCCATGTTGAAGCTGCGCGACCTCGACAGCTTCTCGAACATGTTCCTGGGTATGACCTGCTTGCGCAACGATGGGTCCGCTACGCGTACATCTATCCCTTTGGCGAGGCGGCAGCCGGCATCCTCATGATCGCCGGCGCGTTGCTGTGGGTCGCTATCCCCCATCGCGCTCGTCATCGGCTCGATCGGCGCTGTCTCCGTGTTCAAGGCCGTCTACATCGACCGCCGCGCGCTCAAGTGCGCGTGCGTCGGCGGCGACAGCAACGTTCCGCTTGGCTTCGTCTCGCTGACCGAGAACCTGATGATGGTCGCCATGGCAGCCTGGATGCTGCTCAAGTAAGGCGAGCGATTTCCCGCGGCGCCGTCACCCCGCTTTTGCCAGCGGCTCGCTCTCGATCCGCGCGAGAAGCACCTTCAGGTCTTCGTTCCAGTCGCCCGCACGAGGCCGGGAGCGCGCGTAGCCGGCACCGGCCTCGGCCGCGATCAAGCGGATGCGGTCGGCGTAGACCTCGCCCTGTCGGTTGTTGTCGGTCGCCGCCACCAGCCGCGTGCCCGGCCCCTCTGCGAGCCGGCGGATCGCCTGCTCGCTCGCCGGCGACCAGCCGCCGCCGGTGCTGACGTAGAGTGTGTCGGGCCGCAGCACCTGGATTGCGGCGAGGCTCATCGCATCGATGGCGGCCTCGGTGACGCAGACGCGCGCCGCCGCACAGGGACCGAGGCGGAGGAGTTCCTTGGCGCCGCCGGTGGCGAAACCGCGCCACTGCGGGCCGCGCTCCTCCCATCCGAGAAGCGCGCCGCCGTGGTCGCGGTGCGCGGCCCACATGCTGCCGTGCGGCCCCTCGCGCAGCAGGTCCTGCTGCACGATGGCGGCGAGGATCGACTCCGGGATCCGGCGCTCTCCTGTCAGGTAGCGCCATGTCGCCGAGCCAGGCCGGGGCCTCGCACGGCGAGCCCAGCGGTCGGCGACGGAGTGGACGGGCGCGGGCCGGCTCGGCCGCTCCCATGCGGGTGCGGCCGGAACGAACCCAACAAGCGCGGCGACACGTGCCGAAGCGTCCATGAAGCCGTGGGCGCCCAAGTGCTCGGCCAAGTCGAACACGTCGCCCTTCGCGGTGGACAGCGGATCGAACCAGCCGCGGCCCTCGTGGATCACGATGACGATCCTCGCGTCACGGCGGTACTTCACGGCACGGCGCGTGCTCTCCTTTACGTCTACTTTCCAGCCGTCGTCTTCCAGCAGGGCGGCGCAGCCGACCCTGCCTCTCAATTCCTCGATTTCACTTTTCTCCATGCTCTTCACTACGCGGGCATCCCGCCCGGTCCTTTCCTCGATTGACGTCCCTCGCAACACCACGACGGGACGCCACCCGCCCGCCGCGAAGCGTGCCGGATGCAAGGGCGCGCTGGCAAGTCGTTGCGATGATTTCGCTTCAGCCGCGGCGCAGCTTCCCTTGCATCAGGCGCAGCGCCAGCGGCACCGGTCGCCCGGCTCAATGAGCCGGGGACCACGGGTCATATTCATGCTTATGAGGATATCCGCATAATCACAATTATGACCCGTTCGAGATTATGGATAGCTGAAGTCCGCTGACTGTCGCCGATAGAATGCGCGCTGGGCATTCATCCCGCGCGCGTTCTTTTGATCTGCACATAATACTGCGCTTCAACTCGACCTCCCAACAAACGGAGATCAGAGTCATGCACTTACCTTCTCATTTTCAGTTACGCACAGCGGATCCTGCCAATGTCCTTGCGTCCTTCCTCTGTAGCTACAACGAGTATTTCGAGGTGGCTCGATACAGGTCGAAGCAGCGCCGCTACTTGGCGAGTGTCGTTCACTTCGGGCAGTGGCTTCGGGCCGAGGGCTACGCGGCAACGAGCATTAGCGAAGCTGTGATTGTTCGCTTCCTGTCTTGCCATTTGCCTCGTTGTGATTGCCAGCGCCCGGTGCCGCTCGGCCTGATCGAGAATAGAGCGGCGCTCAACCATCTGGTCCGCCTGCTACGCACTCAGGGCATCGTCGCCCGTCCGACCGGTGACGAGATCACGCGAGAGCTTGCGCATTTCGACACGAAGATGACGGAGGTCTGGGGACTGTCCGAAGGCACACGCGATCATCGCATCCGGATCATCCGGCGCTTACTGAAGGCGCAATTCGGCAGCCGATCGATCGAGATTTCACTGATCACTCCCACCGCGATCCGCCGCTTTGTCCTGGGCGACGTCGATTGGAGTCCGAGCACGGTCCGCGTCATGGGTGGCGCCGTCCGGTGCTACTTTCGGTATCGCGAGCTGCTGGGTGACGACATTGCCCACCTGCTACAGGCCGTACCGCGGCCGGCATATTGGCGAGACACCATATTGCCAGTGGGGCTCTCGCCGGATGAGTTGGAGCAGCTTTTCGGAGCGTTCGACGCCGCCTGCCGTTCCCACCGCCGCGGCTATGCCATCGTCCGCTGTTTGGCGGATTTGGGCCTGAGAAGCAGCGAAGTCGCCAAGTTGACCCTCGACGACATCGACTGGCAGGCCGGAACGGTTACGATCGCTGCCGGTAAGGCGAGACGAGCCGACGTGCTGCCGCTGCCAACTGCAACCGGCGCGGCTATAGTAGATTATCTCATGCACGAGCGGCCGAAGACCATGTGCCGCGCGGTCTTTGTGCGCCATGTCGCCCCTCTCGGCGAGCCGGTCGGTCGGCGCGTCGTCCAAAAAGCTCTTCACGCCGCCTATCGGCGGCTCGGCTGGGATCGCACCCGCGTCCACATCTTGCGGCACACGTTAGCGAGCCGGTTGATTAACGCTGGGACACCAATGAAGCAGATCGCCGACGTGCTGCGCCATCGCAGCATCGTAACCTCGGCCACGTACACGCGTGTCGATGCCTCGCGCCTCTCGACCGTGGCGCTCCCTTGGCCGGGAGACGTGGCATGAATGGTTCGCACACCATGCTGGCGTCGGCGGAAGCCTATCTCACTGAGCGCCGTTCCCTCGGTTTCAAGTTGGACCGATCGGGCAGCCTCACATTGGCCTTTGCCCGCTTTACCGACGCGACAGGTCATACGGGGCCGCTGACCGCCGCTGTCGTGCTGCGGTGGGCGCGAGAGGAGGCACAGCACGCAGACCCCTTCACCTGGGCGGGGCGCATCAATGTGCTGCGGCCATTCGCACGTTTCCTGGCGAACCGCGATCCCGTGACCGCCTTCCCGGAGGGATCGCCCTTCGGCCGCTCACATCGTCGGATCGCCCCGCACATCTACACGCCGGCGGAGGTCGAGGCACTGATCGCCGCGGCAGGAAGGCTGTCACGAACAGGCGGCCTGACCCCGGCGACTTTCAAGACGCTGTTCGGTTTGTTGGCAAGCACGGGAATGCGGATCTCCGAAGCGCTACGACTACGCTGTGGCGACATCGACAACGAGCATGAACAGATCACTGTCCACCACTCGAAGTTCCAACGGACTCGGCTTGTTCCCCTGCATTCAACCACAGCAAAGGCTTTGCGCGCCTATTTTCGCATAAGGGCCAGATACGGCCCGACCGATGCAGACGCGCCATTTTTCCTGTCAGAGCAGACTGGCGGTGCGCTTCATTATCGAAGCGTCAGGCATATTTTCGGCCGGATCTCGGCCGAGCTCGCCATCGCCGCTCGAGGCGGCCATCGGCAAATACGAATCCACGATCTGCGTCACACCTTCATTTGTCGGCGCCTGATGTTGTGGCAGGAGAATGGCGACAACCTCGGCAATGTTATGATGGCGCTCTCGACCTATGTGGGGCATGTCAACGTCGGCGACACCTACTGGTATCTGGAGGCCGTGCCGGAGCTGATGGCGATTGCAGGCGATCGTTTCGAGGCGTTCGGCGCGAAGGCCGGGGAGGTTCATCATGATTGATCCGAACCTGCACCCATCGTTTCCGGCGCTGCTGCAGCGCTTTTTCGTTGAATATCTGCGGCAACAACGCGCTGTTAGCCCGTGTACCGTTGCGGCCTACCGCGACACATTCCGGCTGCTGCTTGCCTTCGCACAGAAGACAACTGGCAAAATGCCGACGGATCTCAAGCTCGGCGACCTCGATGCGGCGCTGATCCTCGGATTCCTCGATCATCTTGAGCGAGATCGCGGCAACAGTGCGCGGAGCCGCAATGCCCGCCTATCGGCGATCCGTTCGTTCCTGAAGTATGCCGCGCACCAGGATCTGACGGCGCTTGCCACCATCGAGCATAGCTTAGCCATCCCACAAAAACGTCATGACAAGGCCGTGCTTGGATTCCTAACCAGGCCGGAGATGGAGGCGATCATCGCGGCGCCGGACCGGCATAGCTGGACCGGGCGGCGCGACCAAGTGCTATTCGCCATCCTCTACAATACGGGCGCGCGGGTGTCGGAGGTCATTAACCTGCGGGTTGGTGATGTCGTTCTCGACGTGTCGCCGGTGGCGCACCTCAATGGCAAAGGGAGAAAGCGGCGTAGCGTTCCTCTCTGGAAAGCGACAGCTGCCATTGTCCGCCCCTGGGTTCGCCAGCTCGACAGGGCCAATGGGGCCGACTACCTGTTCCCGAATAGCTCAGGCGGAAAGTTGTCGCGTTCCAGCGTGACCCAGCGCCTGGCTTTGGCGGTTGAGATGGCCACCCGGCAACATCCGCAACTCGCCGAGCGCGCGATCTCGCCCCATACCATCAGGCACACGACGGCCATGCACCTCCTTCAAGCCGGCGTCGATATCACCGTGATCGCGCTCTAGCTCGGACACGAGAGCCCGACTACTACGCACGGCTATCTGGAGGCGGACCTCTCGATGAAGGAAGAAGCGCTCGGTCGACTGCAGCCGTTGAATGCGGTTCAAGCCCGGTACCGACCACCCGATCGCCTGATGGCATTTCTGCAGAGTATTTGATTATGCGCAGTCCCGGCCGGGTATCCCGGCCGAAGGACCGGCAGTTCAGTACGAACTATCCATAATCTCGAACGGGTCATAATCGTGCACGATGGTGTCCTCGTCGCCGTCATATTCGCTGGAGACCATCACGCCGAACGCACCGTCGACCTGAAACAGCACCACGGGCACCATCAGCGTGCGGGCCAGATCGAAGGCGTGATTCTGTGCGAGGGCGAGATTGTGCGACATCGTGAGGCTCCCGTCTTGGGGCGGGGACCATCCCCGCTCGACAGGCCCGACGCGTCCGGGCGCGGCCGCGGTCACCTCGCAGGCGAAGCCGGAGAGGTCGCACGCCTGCGTAGCGAACCCCTCGAGGGTTGATCGTGGAAGGCCGCGGCCGGACCTAGGAAAGCCCATTCGAGAGCGGGGTGGTCCTTCCCCGGACGCGTCACACGCCGAACTCCGCAGTCGCGACTGTGCTTCAGTCGCAGGCTCCGCACTGGCAAACGTGTCCGCAAACCGGCGGTGATCTCCTATCGCGGTCTACGCCGACGTTCCCTGGCACGGCCCGGGTGCGGTCTGCCGCCAACTGTCAGGCACTCGTCTCGAACGCCTCCGCGACTGGCCGCGAGGGCTATCGGCGTCCGAGGACTCCGGACCATGCTTTAGCCGCGACCTCGTGCGCGTCGTGGTCGATGAGGTCGCCGTGGGACAACACGATCCGCTCGAAATCCCAGGCCAGTATCCGCCGGAGCGACTCCGCTGCGGAGACGCGGTCGCCCCAACCCATCCGGTATTCCGGCGCCGGCTTCGGGTTTCCCCACATCCGCAACACGTACTTGAACCACAGCTTCAGCGTGCCCCCGACATTCGGCGTCTGGTCGGTGAAGTTCTCGATGAGGTCGACGAGGACCAGCGTGCGGCTGGCGCGGTGGTGCATCGCGACCTCGCGCATGATGCGCGCCCCTTGCACGAGCACCTGGTCGATTTCGCCTCTCCAGTCTGCGGGCGCGAGGTCGCCGAGGACGCCATCGTACTTCAGGCCAGGACACTTCCATTCGATGCCCGGGCAGATCCACGTCTTCGCGTCGGGGAACGCCGCCTGCGCCGAGGCAGCGTGCAAGTGGTGAAAGTTTCCCGGCACGACAATGTGGGCGACGGGTCCGAGGGCAGAGATTTCCTCGGCAATGGCCGTGGTGACGGGGCAGGGTGAATGCAGCATGATCCGCCCGGAGGCGAGGCGCATCACCGTCATGCGCGCTTCGAACCGCGTGCCCGCGAGTCGAACGGGATAAGGGCAGAGCCATATCTGGTCGTTGACGTAGCTGGCGAGGTGCATCCCGTTTCCCTCCGCGTCCGCGCGGGCGCGCGACGCCGACCATAGGGCCGGCGGTCGAACCGGTCGACGCCGGTCTTCAGAAGCGCACGCGCGAGTGGAACGCTTTGCGACAATGCTACCCGCTGCGTCAGGGATGGCCGCCCATAAGGGCGAAGACCCGCATGCGGGCTTCAGCGTAGCCACCAGCCTGGCCCGGAGGGCGATGCCCACCCTTCTGCGGCGGGGATCGACGGAGAGACCTCCCGCCACTGCACCTGATAATTCCAGCAATCAGTCATTTTACCGACGGCAGCTAGAACACCGGCCGCCGAAAGGTTATGAATCGGGCGGGGCGGTACGCGCCGCCCCGGGGCGTGGAAACCCCTACGAACGGTTTGGTGCCGGCCGTTACGGCGCCGCACTCCTTGACCTTATGGTCGGGGAGCCTGTGGCGTATGCAACAGGTTCACCCGAACTAAAGGCCATAGGGCCGTTTCGTACGGTTTCCAACTCCCCGATCACCAAGAGTCAGCGAGAGATTGTTTGCGGGGGCGTACCGCAGACGCACTCTTAGCAGGGGAGAGCGCAGTGTCTGGATTCGAAACAGCACAAGCGCGGTCGTTGGAAGCGCGAACCATCGCTGCGCAGCGAGCCTATGTGACTGCGCTGGTGACGTGGGAGCGGTCCGTTCACTCGGCGACGTGCCCGGCCTGTCGGTCGGAGCATGTTTCCGCCGAGCAGCAACAGCGCCTGTGCGACGCGGCAGAGGCCGAGAAAGAGCACTGCCGCGCCGCATTTCGCGACCTCTGCGACCAGCTCGGATTCGTGCCTACCGGCCACGCAATTGGCTTGCCGGTGGAAGATCAATCCTGTTGCCGCGGCCACTCGGCCAACTGAGACCCGATAACCTGGGACGGCTTCCGCTGGGAGACCGTGACGACGTTGACGAGCCTGACGAATGCCACCATACCGCGGTCAGAACCTTTATAAGGTGCTGCAACCGGTGGGCGCACCGTCGCGCAATGGATATTTGTGACCATACCGCGCAAACGCCGTTCATGATCAACTCGACTGGTTCCACAAGCCGAGGAGCCTTCAATGCTCATGGTCATTCCCGGCTCGGACATCAGCCGGCATGCAACGCTGATGGATCGAGTATTCGGTTTCCGTCATTCCATCCTTGTCGACGAGCAGGGCTGGATTGAACTGCGCCAGCCGGACGGCCTGGAGCGCGATCGCTTCGACGATGTTCACGCGATCCACCAGATCTGTCTGCGCGGCGAAGAGATCGTCGGGTATCAGCGTCTTCTGCCGACCACCAGGCCACATCTTCTCAGCGACGTCCTGACCGATTTGTGCAGCGCCGGCCGCCGCGCGGCCCGCACGTCTTCGAGTGGACGCGCTTCTGTGTCGCTCCTGGTAGCCGCGAGATGCAGCCGCGCGCGGACGGGCCGTTCTCGAGCTTGCGCAAGGCCTCGTCGAGTGGGGGGATGGCGCACCGGGTCGATACCGTCACGGTCGCGATCGATTGGCGTCTCATGGTGGTCGCCATGCAATTGCGGCTCTTCGTGCGGCCGCTTGGTTTTCCCAAGCGCATCGGCCGGCGACGAGGCGGTCGCGCCGCGGATGTCCTTCAACCGCTCAGACGCGCGCCACGGTTGACCAGGCGCGCGGGTGTGATGACCCAGTGCTACCGAACCTGCCGCTGCCGACGGCGACTTAGCGGCGCGCGGGTCAAGACAGGATAGGAGGAACGTCAGGTGATTCGAACCACCGATACAAAGATCGTCGCCCACGAGCTGCGCACACGATACGACCATGCACGTGCTGTGACACTCATTTGCGCATTTCGGTGATCGTGAGCGGCGATTTCACTCGATGGTGAGCGCTCGTTTCATTTGATCGTGAGCAGACATTTCAGGCGATCATGAGCAGCCGCTTTGGCCGACTTGGTGATTGGTTCAGGGGTTCGCGGCTTCGTCAAGCGTTCTGTTTCGCGCGTTCTGTTTTCGCATGCTTTCTCCGCTGAGTTGGAGGCGGTGGGCGTTGTGAACGAGGCGGTCCAGGATGGCGTCGCCCAATGTTGGGTCGCCGATGACGGCGTGCCATTGATCGACCGGGACCTGGCTGGTGACGACGGTGGAGGCGCGACCGTGGCGATCATCGAGGATCTCGAGAAGGTCGCGTCGCTCTGACGGGTTGAGCACCGACAGGCCCCAATCGTCGAGTACCAGCAGCTGCACGCGGCTGATGGTTTTGAGCAGGCGGCCATAGCGGCCGTCGCCGCGGGCCAGCGCGAGCGCCTCGAACAGGCGGGGCACGCGATGGTATTGGACCGATCGATTGTCGCGACAGGCCTTGTGGCCAAGTGCACAGGCAATCCAACTTTTGCCGAGCCCGGTTGCCCCGGTGATCAGCAGGTTCTGATGACGGGCGATCCAATCGCCGGCGATCAATTTGGCGAACACAGCGCGATCGATGCCGCGCGGCGTGCGCAGGTCGATATCTTCCACGCATGCGTTTTGCCGAAGGGCTGCGAATTTGAGGCGGGTGGTGAGACGTTTGGTGTCGCGCTCTGCGGCCTCGCGATCAACCAGCAAGCCGACGCGCTCCTCGAACGACAGCGCGTTGAGATCGGGTGATCGTCGTTGTTCCTCCATGGCCTTGGCCATGCCGGTCAAGCCGAGCGTGATCAGCCGTTCGTGGGTAGGATGTGTCAGCATAGGGATCTCCAGGGTTCAGTGGAAATAGTCCTGACCGCGGATGTTGCCGTGGCGCAGGGGGTGGTCGTCGGTTGCCTCGTCGAGGAATGCGCGATCCAGTCCGTTCTTGAGGATCGAACGGATCGAGGCGACGGAATGCGCCTTGATCAGGATGCCGCGCCGGCAGGCGGCGTCGATGCGGGCATCGTCGTAGCTCCTGGTCAGCGCCAGGATGCCGAGGCAGGTGCGAAAGCCTTGTTCTGGATGCGGCCGGGCCGCGATGACGGCCTGGAAAAACGCCGCGGTCGATGGGCCGATCTTCTCGCCGGCGGCGATCAGCCCTCCCGGCGTCCACTTGCCGTAGCGGCGATGCGCGCTCGGCATGTGGTCGGCAATTGTGGTGTGGCCGCGCCGGTTCGGCGCACGCGGGTGGCTGGCAATCCTCTGGCCCTTGTGGAAGATCTCGACCGTCTTGTCGGTGATGCGAACATCGACGAGTTCACGGATCAGGCGATACGGCGTGGAATACCAATGGCCATCGACCTCGACGTGATAATCGGGGGCGACGCGGCAACGCTTCCAGCGCGCAAAGACATAGGGCTGCTCCGGCAACTCCCCCAGCTTGGGACGGTCGACCTCGGCAAACAGTTCGGCACGGCTGGTGCCGAATCCGCGCATCTGCCGGGCGTTGAGCTCGACAACCAGGGTACGAATCGCAGCATTCAGCTCTGCCAGGGAAAAGAACCGTTGATTGCGCAGGCGCGCCAAAATCCAGCGCTGTGCGATCTGGACGGCGACCTCGACCTTGGCCTTGTCCTTCGGTCGTCTCGGCCTCGCCGCAAGGATCGCGGTGCCGTAATGACCGGCCATCTCGGCATAGGTTCGGTTGATCCCGGGATCGTAGCGATCGGGGTTGGTCACGGCGGCCTTGAGATTATCGCAGACCACGAACTTCGGCACGCCGCCGAGATACCTGAACAGGTTGGTATGCACGCCGATCCAGTCGGACAGGCTCTCGCTTGGGCAAGCCTCGGCGTAGGTGTAGTTCGAGGCTCCCATCGCCGCGACGAACAGCTTCATGGCGTGCGCTTCGCCGGTGATCGGATCGACGACGTCGATGGTGTCGCCGGCAAAATCAACGAACACCTTCTCCCCGCCGATGTGGGTCTGGCGCATCGACGGGCGCACGCGGTTCTTCCAGGCCTCGAAGGTCGTGCAAAACCAGGTGTAGCCAAAGCCGTCCGGATTGGCGGCGCGATACTCTTCCCAGAGCAGCAGGCGCGTCACGCTGCGGCGGCGAAGCTCCTTCTCGACAAAAGCCCAGTCCGGTATCGGGCGCCGGTCGCTTTGCGACGCTGACGCCGGTGCCGGGAATAGCAACAGTTCCAAGCCATCGTCGTCCATTCCTTCCGGAAGTGGCCAGGCGAGCCCCGCCAGGCGCGCTCGCCGCACGTAGCCATGGACCACGCCATTACTCACCCCCAAGGTCCGCGCGATGACCCGCTCGGTCAACCCTTGGTGCCTCAAACGTAAAACTTCTCTGATCCGGCGCATCGACAATCTCTCGGTAGGCATCGGGCTTCCTCATCGGTTGAATGAGGAACCCGTAACCCGGTTGAGTTTGTCGGCCGAAGCGTCAGGCACCCGCGAAAGGGGTGCTCACGATCGCCTGAAATCGCTGCTCACGATCCCGCGAAATCCCTGCTCACGATCATCTGAAATCGGTGCTCACGATCCCGCGAAACACGCAACTCATTGGACGAACGCTGCAGAAAGCATTGTTCGCAGGCCGCTCCGATGAGGTCGTCTTCTGGGCCCTTGTCCATGCGCACTACCGCGGCGGCGATCTTTGTGATGCGACGGAAGAGCAACTGCGCGCTTTCGACGATCTTATCATTCGTGACCCTGCGGAAATGAATTGAGGGAAGGTCCCGCCTACACGTCCGTCGGCGCCACGACGATTGAAGCGCTGACGGGTGTCGGCGGATTTGCGGCGATGCCAGTCGACGTCGGAAAATCCCCTGGCCCGGTCGGCGTCTGCGCGCAAATCACGGATTGCTGGCCGGTGAAGCAGGAAGCGTCATACCCGGCGCCGCGCACCAAATAGGTGCAGACGCTGACCCCGTTGCCATCTTTGACGTTACGGGCATTGCAATCGCCGCTCGCCATGTAGTTGGCGAGCTTTCCCTTTGAGCCGCAGCCGAACTGACATGCCATGAGAATTGCCGACTGGTCGATGGTGGTACATTGACCCCCCGAACAAACCTGCTGGCCGACAAGCGAGGTCAACCCGTTCTTTTGGGCCTGGCTCCAGGAATCCTGTTCGTACTGTGTCCAGGCCACTGTTTGCGCTGATGGGCTGTTGAGGAAACTCTGCGCGCTTCCACTATAATAACGTTCGAAAGTGCCAGGGCAGAACTGGAAGGCGCCGAGGCAGCCATATTGATTGGTGGTCCCGAAATTACCTTCGCTGCTCGACACCTTGGCGGCGAAATCGGCGCAGCTCGACGGGATGCCGGCGGCCGTGAGGCTCGCCGCGGATTGCCCCGCGAAGGCCGCGGCGGCGGAAAAGCACAACAGGAGCCCCGCGTCGACCAGCGCCTGTCGGATTGCTGTCGGAACCTTCACGGCTTGGCCCCCGCGATCTCGAATTTGTAGTCGCCATTCAAAAGTGTCTTGCCGTCATCGCTCAGCAGGAACGGATGTTGTGCAAACTCAGTCTGCATCTTGGTCGCCGATGAGCCGGAAAATCGCGGATCGTTGGGCGGCACGATCTGGTGCATCATGTCGTCGACAACGATCACACGACGCCCATCGGACCCTATCTGGATAAGGCGTGTGGGACATGTGCCCGACGAACAATCCTCGTTCCAGATTTGCGAGATCAGCCAGTCGCCGTGGGTCGTGTGAAGCTGGTACTCGTGAATACTCACCGTGCCCTTCGGATTGGGCGCGAGTGCATCGCCAGTCCAGATATTGTCCGGATCCTTCGCGACATTGCGATACGACGTTTTGTAGACGAAGGCGGTTTCGGCGGCGACCGCCGCCACCGGGCTCGCGGCTATGGCGAGGATGCAGGCGCCAAACGTCCAAAGATATCGAAACGTCCTCATCGATGGTCTCCGTTCCAGAAGCGGGTGACGTGGCGCGCGCGAAGGCTGTGAAGCGGAGTCCGGGCGGGTGGCCTGGCTTGCGCGGTCACGATCTGACCCTTCATTGGCGATAGAGCGGAATGTCGAGCGAGCATCCGTCCACGGCCTTGTGGTTGACAATCATTCCGGTTTTTACACCAATTGGGGGCCCTATATCTTTGCCGCCGTTTTCTATGTGGTGATGGCGATCCTGATTGGCTTTGCAATCTTCCTCATCGTGTTGTCGAAGATGTTCATGTGGCTGCTGTTAGCGCTGGCACCCTTGTTCATCATCCTGCTGCTGTTTGGCGTCACGACGCGGTTCTTCAGCGGGTGGATGAGCGCGCTGGTCCAGTATTTCCTGGTACAGGTCCTCGTCTATGCATTTCTGGCCTTCTACGTCTCGCTGATCCAGCAGACGATCGACACGCTCAACGGCGTTGCCAATTCCAAATCGGCGACCTGGGCCACCATCGGCCCGGTCATGCTGCTCGCGATCATCGGCATTCTGCTGCTCAGCCAGATCAACAACATGGCCGCGGCCATCGCTGGCGGCGTTCCGATCTTCGCGCCGCGCATCGGCGCTGTGCTTGCGACCGCGAGCGGTTATCGGCTCAGTACGGCCGCGAACCGCGCGCGCCTTGCCTTCCGCAATCCCCTCAGTCCCGCCTCGATGTCGCGGCGTGAGGAGCTGGCGTCGCGTCAGCGTGCGCGCGTCGGCTTGCGCGCCGCATCCTGGGCGCAGTCGGCGGAATTCCGGCGCCTGGCCGACCAGCTCCGCAATCCCAGCGTTCCGCCGGCGTCGAGCGGGGGAGGCCGGCCATGACGGAGACGACAGCCTCGGAGTCCGCGCGGGTCGATCCGCGCTACTACGCCGATGGCGCCACCTGGGAGCGCGATATCGCGCGCCGTAACCGCAATTCGCGGGCGCTTGCCTGGATCGTCGCCGCGGTCATGGCAATCGTGGCCCTCGGCGCGCTTGGCACCTTGGCTTTGCTGGTGCCGCTCAAGACCTATGAGCCGTACATGGTGGTCGTCGACAAGACCACCGGCTTCGTCGAGGTGAAGCGGCCGATGGCGGAGGGTCCGCTGACCCAGGACGAGGCCGTCACGACATTCAATGTCGTCCGCTACATCAAGGCGCGGGAAACCTATGACCCCAAAGCCCTGAAGGACAATTTCGATCTGGCGCAGTTGCTCGCGACAGGCGACGCGGCGCGCGAGCTGACCGAAATCTATTCGCCAGCCAATCCAAGCAATCCGGTGAAGCTCCAAGGCGCGAACACGGTGATCGCGGTGAACATCAAATCAGTCACGTTCCCGAATAACCGAACCGCACTCGCCCGATTTTCGACCGAAGAAAAGTCCTCGACCAACATCATCACCCGCAATTGGGTGTCGCTGGTGCGCTTCCGCTATACCTCCGCGCCGATGCGCAACGAGTGGAGGTTCGACAATCCCCTCGGCTTCCAGGTGCTCGAGTATCGACGCGACCAGGAGACAGCCCCCTCGCCGGGAACGGTAGGTGCGCAGCAATGATCAAGCGTTGCGTTGCCATCAGTCTCATCCTGTCCGTTGCCATCGGTCCCGCCTTTGCCGAGGCGCTTCCGCGACCGGGTCGCGTGGACACCCGCGTGCGCGACGTCGTTTACAACAAGGATAACGTGACGGCGATCGACGCGAGCTACGGCACCTCGACGATGATCGAGCTGCAGCCCGACGAGAAGATCGAGACGCTGGCGCTCGGCGACTCGATTGCCTGGAAGGTCGAGCCCAATCGCAAGGGTGACATTATCTTCGTCAAACCGGTCGACAAGAATGCTCAGTCGAACCTCAACGTCGTCACCGACAAGCGTATCTATTCGTTCCTGTTGCGATCGAACACGCGGCCGCCGGGAGGACAGATCTACGCAGTTCGATTCCGGTTTCCGGATGACGAGGTCAGCGCGAAGCTCTTGGCTGAAGCCAAGCAGCGCGCCGCCAATCCGAACCTCAAGGATCTCAACATCGCCAACGCCAACAGCGATTACGGCTACAAGGGCTCGTCGGTGAACAAGCCGGTTGCTGTGTTCGATGACGGCACAAAGACCTGGTTCCGCTTCGAGGGCGAGACACCGGCGATCTACATCGTCGATGCCGAACGCAACGAGATCCTCATCAATTTCCGGACCGAGGGGCCTTACGTCATCGTCGACAAGGTGTCGCCGCAGTGGACCCTGCGCAATGGCCAGGAATCGACCTGCATCTTCAACCGGCGGCTGACCAATGTGCACGAACCGAACGGGCTCGAGCCCTATGCGCCGCAGCGAATGAGCTCGGCCACGAATTTTGGGGGTTGACCCGTCATGCCGAGCGCAGACGACTATCGCTCGTTGGCACTGGAAGCGGCGGCCGCGACCTCCGTCGCGCGCGGGCGCACCGCGCTCGGTAGCTTCCTGAAATTTGGGGTGCCGATCGGCGCTCTCCTGGTCGCAGCATGGATGATTTACGGCTCAGTGGCGCGGCGCGCGCCGACGCTAACGACGCCCGACAAGGAAGAGTTCACAACGACACAGTTTCCGGCACCCTCGCTGTCGTCGCCGCGGACCCAAACCAACCAGGGCACGATCGTCATCCCGCAGGCGCCGGCCGAACCCGCACCGCCGCCCCCTCCGGTTGCCCCTCCCTTGGCACTTCCAGCACCACCACCACCTGAACCACCGCTCGCCGCAGCGCCCCCGAACGACGACGAGGCGCGCCGTCTCGCCGAACTCGAGCGCTTGCGTCAGGAAGAAGAGAGGCGGAAATGGGAACGCCTGCGCGCGCCCCAGGTGATCGCTGACAATGCGGCCGCGGCGGCCGCAAGAAATCCCAAGGACGGAAGCCAGGCGGCGGCAGGTCTGGACGACGATCCTAATCGCCGATTTCTGGCCTCGGTGTCGGCCGCAGGCGTCGAGGTCTCGCACGCCACCAGAAACAATCGGATCGATGCACTCGTGGCGCAAGGCACGATGATCCGTGGCGTGCTGGAGACGGCCGTCCAGAGCGACCTGCCTGGCATGGTGCGCGCGGTCGTCACCGAGAATATCTGGTCGTTCGACGGACGGCGCGTGCTGATCCCGGCCGGCAGCCGTCTCGTCGGCGAATACAAGTCGGGCATCACCCAGGGTCAGACCCGTGTCTTCGTGGTGTGGACGCGCATGCTGCGATCCGACGGGGTCTCTGTTCAGCTCGGCTCGAATGGCACCGACGATCTCGGGCGGGCCGGCAACGCCGGTTTCGTCGACAACCATTATTTGGAGCGCTTCGGTTCGGCCATCATGCTGTCGGTCGTTGGTGGGGCGTCGCAATTCCTCAGCGCCTATGGCCAGAACACCAACACCAACGGCAATGGCTCCACCATTACAACGACTGACCCAGTGACCGGGATCGTCACGCAGACGCAAACCGGCGTGAATCAAAACCAGCTCAGCCTGCAGGCGCGCGCGATCGCCGCGCAGAACGTCTCTCAGACCCTCACCAATATTGCCCAGCAGGCGCTGCGAAACTCGATCAACATCCCGCCCACCATCTACCTCGACCAGGGCACCCGGATCATTGTTTTCGTGCGGCGCGACCTCGACTTCTCCGCGCTCTATCCCGACCCGGTCAAGCAAGCCTTGAGGGAGCTGAAACGTGAACGCATTGGCGCGAAGCCTGACGGTCTTCATTGATCGGGCGCTTGAACCGATCCGGCCGTGGCTCGCGGATGATCAGGTCGTCGAGATCTGCGCCAATGGACCGGGTGAGGTCTGGGTCGAGCGGTTTGGCCAGTCGGCGATGGAACGCCATGACGTCCCACACCTGACGGAGCACGCGCTGCGCCACCTCGCCGAACGCGTTGCCGGTCATTCAGGCCAGAGCATCAATGAGGACCATCCGCTGCTGTCGGCCGCTTTGCCGACCGGCGAGCGCTTCCAGGGCGTAATGCCCCCGGCGACCACCGCCGGGGGCGCGTTCGCGATCCGCAAGCAGGTCATCAAGGAGATGCGGCTCGACGATTACCGCAAGCTTGGCTCTTTTGAAAAAGTGACGACGGCCGGAGAGGGCGCCCTCTCCGAAACCGACCGCCGGCTGTGCGAACATCTCGATGCTGGCCGGATCGAGGACTTCATCCGGTTGGCGGTCGCCAACCGCTATTCGATCCTTCTGTCGGGCGGGACGAGTTCCGGCAAGACGACGTTCTTGAACGCGATCCTGAAAGAGGTACCCGTCGACGAACGTATCATCACCATCGAGGATACGCGGGAGGTCAATCCGATTCAGAAAAACTACCTGCCGCTGGTCGCCTCCAAAGGGGACCAGGGCGAGGCGCGTGTCACGGTCGAAACCTTGCTGCAGGCCTCGATGAGGTTGCGGCCGGACCGCATCTTTCTCGGCGAGATCCGCGGCGCCGAGGCCTACTCGTTCCTGCGCGCCATCAACACCGGACACCCGGGCAGCATCACGACCGTGCACGCCGACAGTCCCGCCGGCGCGTTCGAACAGCTCGCCTTGATGGTGATGCAAGCCGGGCTTGGCCTGCGGCGCGACGAGATCGTCGGCTACATCAAGTCGGTCCTGCCGATCGTCATCCAGCAGACAAAGGTCGGCGGATGGCGCGGCACGTCGGCGGTGCATTTCTCGCGCATGGCGGAATGGCGGGAGCAGCGGACCGGAGGGAAAGGCCGTCATGGCGCGCGTCGTCGCCTATAGGATCGGCATCGCGATCTTGGTGCTGCTCGCCTTCTGGCTGTTGTGGAGCATGGCCTACGAGGTTGTCGTGGCTCTTCGCTGGGCGCCGAGCCGGTTTCCCAGCGAAGGCGCATCCCGCTGGGCTCTGTTCCGGATGCAGAACGCCGATCGCTCCGTCGACTTCTTTCTGATCGCTTGGCGTCATTTTTACGACCGCCTGCTGTTTCCAAGCACGCGCCTCGAAGCGCTGATCCGCGCCGGCTATGCCGTGGCCGCGGTTGGCGCGCTCGCCATCGCCGGCGTGCTGTTCGCAGTCATCAACCGCCGGCAGATGCCCTTCGGCGCAGCGCGTTTCGGCACAGTGATGGAGGCAGCCAGGCAAGGCCTCACGGCGAAGCAGGGCATCGTCCTGGGGACATTGGGTGGGGCGACCATCCGCTCGGACGAACCGGCACACATTCTCGTCGTCGGCCCCTCACGGTCGGGCAAAGGCACTGGCTTCGTCCTTCCGAATGGCTACCTCTGGCAGGGCTCAGCCGTGTTCTTCGATCCCAAGCGCGAGAACTTCGACGCGCTGGCCAATCATCGTGCGGCCATGGGCAACAAGGTGTTCATGTTCTCGCCCGGCTCGAACGACACCCATCGCTACAATCCCCTCGACTTTGTCCGGCGGGATGCGCGGATGGCGACGGACTGCCTGGTGGTGGCCTCGTTCGTGATCCCGGAGAAAGCCGACGACACCTGGGCCGGCGCCGGGCGTCTGCTTTTGTCGGCGCTGATTGGCTACGTCCTGTCGTCGCCCTTGATTGCCGGCGCACAGCATATGCGCACCGTCGCGCGAATGACCACGACGGGCAAGGACATTTCATCGGTCTTGCGCGCCATCGTGAAAACCGAATGTCAGCATCTTCCGACCTGGGTCGTCGACAGCTTTAACCAGTATATCGCGCTCGAGCCGGAGACCCGCAACAGTGCGGTGTTCAACGTCAATATGGCGACGTCGCTGTGGAACAACGGGCTGATCTCGGCGGCGACTGAGACCTCCGACTTCGACATCCGCGAACTGCGCCGTCGGCCGATGACCATCTTCATCGGCTGCACCATCGCGGAGCTCTCGATCTTCCGGCCGCTGATCCGGATTCTGTTCCAGCAGATCCACGACCTGATGATGGTGAAGATTCCGGGCGCGGACGAACCACACCAGGTGCTGCTGATGCTCGACGAATTCTACCATGTCGGGCGGATGGATTCTCTGATCTCCAAGATCACGATCAGCGCCGGCTACGGCTTTCGCATGGCGATTGTCATGCAGGATATCGCGCAGCTCGATGAACTCTATGGCAAGAATATACGCATCACCACGGTATCCGGCTCGCAGATCAAACTCTTCATCCAGATCAACGACCTCGAAACCTCAGACTTCGTGTCCGAGATGCTCGGGGAGACCACGCAAGTCTACAAAACGCCGATCCAGCGGCCAGGGCAGGGGATCTTCGCACCGCGCGTCTGGGCGCCGCATTATACGCCCCGGCCGCTCCGCAGTCCGCTCGAGCTTCGGGAAATGTCAGCGCGGCTCTCGATCCTAATGGTGAAGAACTCACGATCGTTTGAATTGACGAAAATCCGGCACTACGCCGACAAACCTTACCGGCCGTTCTATGAAAAGGCCAAAGCCATGCCTCCCGTTCTGCCCGCGCTGCGTGACTGGCAGGACGAGACTTTGGGAGGCGTGATCAGTCCGGCACTGGATCAGCCAAACGAGGCCGCGGAAGTTGTCGCCGCTCCTGCGGCGATCAAAACACCGACAACGCGCAAGGCCCCGGTGAGGCTGCCACCCAGGAAGAAGGCCGAGAGCACGAAGCCGTCAAAGATCACTCCAATCTCAGCCGCGCCGTTAACACTAATCGCCCGACCGGAGCTGCAGAAGCCAGCGCGCAAGGCATTGTCGTTAGGTGGAGCGCCCCCAGCGCCCGCAGGAGAGAGTTGCGATGTGCGTCATATCCTAGCGTCGGCACAGGCCGATCAGAATGAAGATTTCGACGCAATGATAGACATTTTTCGCGGCCCGCCGGAGCAAAAGGTGCAGAAGGCGGTTGATGCTCTCAATGCCTTGCATCGGTCGTTCGGCGAAGAGAAAAAGTAACCAGACGCAAGTCCGTAACAGCGATGCCCAACAGCAGTAGGTGCCGTTGATCTCGACCGAGGTGGACCTCGACACGGCATATCCAAGCTCTTTGCGTGAGCCAGGGGGTAAAACTTGATTGCACCTTCCAGCCGGCACTAGACGCCATCCGACGCGCATTCCCCCGGTTGAGCAGCCAGGTCGAGAAGGCGACAGCGCTTTACTGGACGGACCTGGAGCGCCGCAAGCTCTATATCAGCGAGCATGGCGACGACATGCCGGAGGTCCGGGACTGGCGTTGGGCGGCGTGATTGGGGATGTCTCCGCCCGAGGTCAAATCCAGCCTGTTGCCCCGCAGGCGGCCCATTGCGCGGCGCGCATTATCGCCTCACACGAGGACTAGAGCGTTTTCGAGCGAAGTGGATACCGGTTCGCGTGAAGAAAACGCGTCAAATCAAAATCATAGAGCCTGGCTTCTGATTCCATCAGAAGCGAAAAGGCTCTAGCAGATCGCTCGCCATACCCGGGCTTTGGTTCGGCGCGATCTGTGCCAGTGGTTATGATAACCCCTTGTCTGCACCCGACGGCGTCAGCACAAGCAACACGTCGTAGAGGCCACGATCCTGCGCGCCGGTTTTGACCTCAAAATCCAGTTCACGGCACATCTTCAGCATGACCGAATTGTCGTGGAGGATCTGACCGGATATCCGCTTCAGCCCCTCAGATTTGGCGTATTCGATGATCATTTGCATCAGAGCCCAGCCCTATCCCTTCCTTTCAGATCCGATCTCAGCAGGATCGCATACTCGCCGGTTTCTTGTTTTGAGTCAGCATGCAGCCAAACGACACCAAGGATTTCACCGCTACCTTCATCGAAACCGACAAACGCCATCGCTTGCGCATAATCGAGTTGGGTCAACCTGGCGAGGAACAAGTGGATGAATTCTTTGATGGAGTCGAAGAACCGAAGCCACATATCTTCCTTGTTGACGTGGTGTAACAACCCAAGAAGCAGCGGCTCGTCGTCCGCCCGAATTGGACGCGTAAAGATATGCCAGCAATCCCTGAGAACGAGACGCCGTTCCCATTGAACCGGATAGGGAAGAACACGGAGAACATCTCGGTTATTTCAAAACCCAGATAACATTCGAGGAGATCGAGCGGGAGTTTTCGCACTTATATTAGTAGCCTGGCTGCAGCCGTTAAACGAATATTAGGGGACACAATGAGTAGAAAGCAAAAATCTAAAGGTCGATGCGGAAACGTGTTCGCGCTTATTCTTTCCCGCTAAGAGCCCATCCGGAGAGTTCTTGAATCGGATGAATCACATGTGATTCATATGTGGACGCCCCCTATGGCAAGGGCTTTTTGTCGGGATGGGTGTGATCGGTTGCTTTCATATGTCCGGCCTGTTTATGCGGCGCTGTGATTGCCGCTGGCCTTGATGGAAATCCGCCGGTGAGGTCCCTTATCAAGATGCCGCGCTTATGAAGCGCATTGAATCACACGGGTTGGTCTCACCATTGGCTCGATCGTTACACATCATCGACTGCCGTTACCAATTAGGGTTGCCTGGGGCCTGTGCTCAGGCTGTCAGTTCATAGGGCCGATAGGCTTCCTTTCGCGTCAGCACGACCCATGCGATCCGGGCGAGCTTATTGGCCAGCGCAACGGAGACGAGCCTGAACGGCTTCTTCTCCATGAGCTTTCTGATCCAATTAGCCATGGGCGTTGGCTTGTCCTTTGTGTGGCGGATCACGGCGGTGGCGCCGACGACGAGCAAGCGGCGCAAGTATCGGTCTCCCTGCTTGGAGATACCGCCGAGCCGGGTCTTGCCGCCGGTGGAATGCTGCTGCGGCGTTAGACCGAGCCAGGCGGCGAACTGTCTGCCCGAGCGAAACTGATCGGGATCGGTGACGGTGGCAGCAAGAGCCGTGGCCGTGATCACGCCGAGGCCGGGGATCCCGGCGAGTCGGCGACTGGTCTCGCTCTCGGCGTGCCAGGCCATGAGTTGCTGATCCAGCACCGCGATCTCATCGTTGAGCACCATGATGTGGCGGACAAGAATCCCCAAAGAAGTGCGAGCATAAGCTGGCAAAGTGTTTTCGTCGGACAGTGCCTGTTCAGCCAGCTTCGCCAGATTGGCGATGCCGGGATTTGCGACAAGGCCGAGTTCGGCCAGATGCGCGCGCAAGGCATTGGCGATCATGGTGCGTTGGCGCACCAGCAAGGCTCTGGCGCGATGGGTCATGAGAACGCTCTGCTGCTTGACCGTTTTTACCGGCACAAACCGCATCGTCGGGCGCTGTACGGCTTCGCAGATCGCTTCGGCATCGAGTGCATCGCTCTTGCCGCGCTTGACGTAGGCCTTCACGTAAGACGGTGGAATGAGCCGAACCTCGTGCCCTATGGTGGTGAGGGTGCGCGCCCAGTAATGCGCCGTTCCGCACGCCTCCACTCCTATAAGACAGGGCGGAAGTTTCGAGAAGAACAGCAGCATCTGTTTGCGGTGCAGACGCTTCACCAAAATCGTCGCGCCGCTCTCATCAACGCCGTGCGCTTGAAACACGCTCTTCGCCAAATCCAGCCCAATCGTCGTAATCGTCATCGTAAACGCTCCTCTTCCTGCTTCGGTGTCCGGTCAACACCATAGAGGTTGCCGCGGGTGCGGGGGCGTCCACATCATCAAGAGAGGCGATCTGATTCTGGAAGGGATCGCCGATGTGGACGATGGAAAATCGCGGGCGCTACAACCGAAGCAAGCTTCGCTACCCCAGCGATCTGACGGATGAGGAATGGAAGCTCGTCGAGCCCTTGATCCCGCCGGGCAAGCGCGGCGGCGGTAAGCGCACGGTTATCATGCGCGAGGTCGTCAACGGGCTGATGTATATTTTGAGCACGGGTTGCCAATGGAGCGCGATTCCGAAGGACCTTCCGCCGAAAAGCACGGTGTACGATTATTTCGACCTGTGGAGTTGGGATAGCACGCTCAATCGTGTGCATGAGGTTCTCTACGTGGAGTGCCGGGAACGGGCCTCGCGCGAGGCCAGCCCCACCGCCGCGATCATCGACAGCCAGAGCGTCAAAAGCGCTGAAAAAGGGGGTCCTACGATCCGCCTGGATACGATGCAGGCAAGAAGATCAAAGGCAAGAAACGTCACATCCTCGTCGATACGCAAGGCTTGCTGATGCACGCCGTCGTGCATGCCGCCGATCTGCAGGATCGCGATGGCGGGGCCCTTGTCATGGCGACCCTGTTCGGTCTGTATCCGTTCCTGCTGAAGCTCTATGCCGATGGCGGTTATCAGGGCCCGATATTCCGGCGCGCCATGAAGAAGATCATGTCGCGCGTGAACGTTGAGATCGTCAAGCGCTCCGATACGGCGAAGAAGTTCGTCGTGTTGCCGAAGCGATGGATCGTCGAGCGCACATTCGCGTGGCTGGGACGATGCCGTAGGCTCGCCAGGGATTGGGAGAATTTCAATCAGAAAGCGCTCGCGTTCCTGCGTCTCGCGTCGATCCGCCTCATGCTGAGAAAGCTATGCAATCCCGCATAATGTTTCCGGATAGACTCTAAAACTTTATCGGTCGAGGTCTTTAATCTCAGATTTGAAAACCTTTGTCGAGTTACTGGGCTCGATGTTGAATTGAAGCTTTCTTTCGATCGTCGCAACTCAAACCTAAAAGCCCTCCAGATGAGTGACCGGGGACGAATGCGCCACCCAAGATATGGACACCGGCAAGGGGTCGTGGTCGGCCGAAGTTCGCCGAACAGTTGGCGGTCAAGTTCGGCGAGCGCAAGTGCGTCCAGGCGATCCATCGAAGTTATCTCGAAAAAGTTTATTGCTGCATGCCACCGTAGGCAATTCATCGAACTGCGGCTATTGGGCACCTCGAACAATGACGTTTTTGTCGTTGGATCTCCCGCCGCTGTGGCGTGACGCTCGTTTTCACTGTTGATTTTCCGGGGAAGCGGTTGCGTTCACGCGATCTGCGTCCGGTTTTATGCGTACCGGGCAGACGGCTCCCTCATGCGGCGGCCATTCGCTCCAGCGCGACAAGACGGCGGATGTTGTAGACGATGTCCTGGAGGCCGATTTTGGCTTTCGCCCGAGCAATGCCAATCGTCCGAATTATCCGACCACCCGGAGAGGTATGTTTCGAGTTTCAAAGGATCGGCGCGAAAGTGGTCCGTTGATCTGCCTCAAGGAACGCTTGTGAGCAATGTTGTAGTTGAAGATCAATGTAAAAATGAGCACGTCAGGAAGGAGCGGTGTGCGGCGTTTTAAAAGCGGCGCCCGCACCCAGACCCGGTGAGGAGATAAGTGATGATGTGGGGATATGGCCACGATTGGGGCATGACGAGTGGATGGGACGGCGGAGCATTTAACATGATCATCTGGCCCTTGGTTCTCGCCGCGGTAGTCATAGGTGTGATTTTGTTCGTACGGTCGCCCTCGCATGGAGGCGTGAGCTGCACCCGGTTCGGTTGACACCGGCTTAAGCTAATCCAGTCTGCCTCTCGAACTCCATAGGGCTCAGATAACCAATCGTCGAGTGTCGACGTTTCGGATTGTAGAAGCGTTCGATGTAGTCGAACACGTCGGCCTTGGCATCGTTGCAAACAGGGAGATCGAGCATGTCGAAACGAACAATTTTTGCTATCGGGCTTGCCAGCGCTATCGCGATTGCGACCTCAATGATCTCTTCTCCAGTTAGCGCTCAAATGGGCAGAGGCGGAAATGAGTACGGCCCCGAAATGATGTATGGGCAAGGCCATGGACCCGGCATGATGGGTCCTGGCTATGGTCCCGGAATGATGAGCGGCTGTCCAACGATGGGAAGCACCCCTGACGGGCAGGTGGCTACCTTCGCGGAGGGGCGTATCGCCTTCCTCAAAGCGGAGCTGGGCATTACTGACGCTCAAAGGAGCGTATGGGATGCTTACGCAGAGGCGATCAAGGGCAATCTGCAAAACATGCAGGGCATGTGGCAGACAATGAAGACCGTATTCGAAGCCAAGACGCCGGCCGATCGCCTTGATGCGCAAATTGCCGCAATGGACAGCCGGCTTGCCGCGCTTAAGGAGATTAAACCGGCGCTTGCGAAGCTCTACGCTGCACTGAGTGCGGAACAAAAGAAGAAGGCAGATGAGGTGCTTACCGAGGTGGGTTGCATGATGTGACGCGGCTCTGGTGAGCGCGCGACGGATATTGAGCCTAAAATAGCCGAACCGGAGCATCGCCTACGTCGTTTACAATTCGGCTGGGGGACTATCGGAAATTCTGTGTTTGAGGCGGGGTGGACCATCTTGCGTTGACGAAACGCTTGTTGAACATGATGGCGAATTGGGTCTTCGCCTCGGAACATTCGCGCGGTGGGCGCTTCCACTCAGCCGCGGCGCGGTTGAGTGGCCATACTGGTGAACTCCGTGCCGTTGTTGCTGACGATCATCAACGGACGACCGCGACGGGTAATGAGGGTGTCGCGTTCACGCCCCACTCGTGCACCACCCGTTAGCCAACGGTGGCAAGATGAAGACCATCCGCTACTCGGCACCTAAAACTTGACTCGGTAGTGCGGCCCATGGCTGCAATCGAAGATGCATTGAAACAACTGACTACCTGACGAAGCTGATATAAGAAGCCAACGCTTCAATTTCGTCCGGGCCCAAGGAGCGGGCAACGACCGGCATCGGCGTTCCCATGCCCGAATGATAACCTTGGCCCCACTGCACGAGCCGGGACTTGAGATAGAAATAGGAGAGCCCCCCGAGGCGAGGAATATCTCGCACACCTTCGGCGTTAGGACCGTGACAGGCATAGCACGAGGCGATATTGGCCTCGGGAATTCCGTCCATGTAAATCGTTTTTCCCTTCGCCGTGAGAGCGGGATTGCCGTCGTTTGCAGGCTTCGGATGGATCGTCGCGAAGTAGGCTGCCAGGTCGCTTGCCGCGCGAGGACCAAGTGCTGCCACTGCACCCCACATGTACTGCCTGGAGAAAGGATTGTCTCGCGAGTGATCGCGGAAACTTCTTATCTGGCTTTCGACATAGGCCGGCCGCTGCCCGGCCAAGCGGGGCGCGACCGTATAGCCCTGCCCTGATGTCCCGTGGCACCAAGTACAATTGTGAATACTAGTGCCGTCCCAGGCCGCGGCGGGAGCAATCGAGGCGAGAATCACCAGCAGCGCTGCTTTCAGTTTCATGCCCGTCATGACCTCAGGCTCTCACGTGATTCGATAAGACCAACAGCATGGACAAAATCGCGGAACTCATTGCAGATAGCTGACATATGCAGCCACCGCCTCAATCTGTGGTCGCGTCATATTGCGCGCCGTCGGCGCCATAATCGCTGAAGTGTCGGCCGCCGATCCCTGGCCTCTCACCCTTGCCCAACCCGAGAGCTGGCCGACGGTGTACTCATACAATTGACCTGCCAGCCGTGGAATTTCGTTCTGCCCTTTGCCGTCGGATCCGTGGCATGCAGAGCATGCTGGCACGTTGGATTCAGGAAGCCCTTCTTCATAGATGCGCTTGCCTGTAGCCATAGACCCTCTCGGCGCGCCTCCAATCGGTCTCGGATCCAGTCTCCTGAAGTGCGTCGCCAGCGCCGAGACCATTGATGAGCTCAGTACGTGGGCGACGTTGGCCATGATCGGATTGGTACGCCGCCGCTCGATGAAGGCCCGCAATTGGTTCTCGATATATTGGGTATTCTGTCCCGCCAGCCGCGGCATCGGAAAGTAGCCGCGATATCCCTGAGCCGACAGGCCATGACATGTCTCGCAATATTCCAGCTTGGCCTCGAGACCCCCCTTCGCGACCTGGACTCGATCATCCGCCCGACAAGCGATTGGGAAAGCTGTGATCAGCACTATCGCCTGCAAGGCAACGCGGACCGTAAATGCCCGACGGCGAGGTGTCCGCTGCAATGCAGGTCGCGCTGGCATCAGGATTCGTTCCCCGCAATACGAAAGCTCAATCCGACCTTCACGACCTGAATGTTCTGCCCCACATCCTCATTGTCTGGAAATACGTTGGTCGGATCGGACTGGCCACCGAGGTAGCATCCGGTCCAGGTAAAACGGGTAGCGAATGGCGGCTCCGCCTTGCGCGGCATGTCGGCCGCAAGTGCAGAGTCAGTGAGGGCGATCCCAAGCGTCGCGGCATTCGCAAAGGGCACTATCTTCATCCGACGATCTCCTATACTGCCGCCCTACATCGCAAACCAGGCGTGGAGGAACACGGTATTGTTGTCGTTGGCGGCGACGGTCGTGCCATTGAACTTGTTGTAGTAGGTGTATTGTAGGCCGATACGGGCGTTGAACCATGGCCAGCCAAATGACTTGCTGGCGCCGAACGGGATATAGGCGATCTCGGCCTGCCACCCATCGCTGTTCGGTGTGAGCACAAGACCCGTGTTGGCGTCGATACCGTAGAGATTGGCGTCCGCCGTGCCCCAGATGTTGAAGTATTGGCCAGTCAATACGATCCGATTGTCGGCGCCAAAGGCCAGTGAGGCCTGCAGCTTCAGGCTGTTGAGCAGATTAGTCGGATTGGCGGCGGCCAGATTGGCGAAGCTCGCATCCAGCCGCTGGAATTCACGAATATAACTGCCGCGCAATGTCAGCCAGTAATTGTCGCCTTGATACTGGTATTGCGTATCGAAGCCAACATCGGTGAATTTGTCCGACTGCTGGAATGTCCCGGTGGTCCCAGTTACGAAGGTCGGATCGAGCCACGGATGCACGTCCAGATACATTCCAAACGTGCCGACCATCAGCGAATGCCTGCCCCAGTGCGGCTCCAGCGCGATCCGCCAATAGGGCGCCACACCTCCGAAGCGACCAGGGCCGTCGAACGGATTCATGCCGAGCGAATTCTGGGCGTTAAAGCCGAGCGTCTTGTACGCGGTGAATTCGAGGTAAAGCAGGTCGTTAATTGAAGTGTAAGCCCCGACGCCTCCGACACGAGCGGCGAACGCCCCCTCGAGCATGGTGCTGGCGTTGGGTGTGCCTGCAAGCGTCGAGGCTGCATAGGGGAACGACCATGCCGGCGTCGTATTCCACAAGTCCTGAACTGTCGGGTTGTTGTTGGCGGTGATGCCATAGATAAAGTCGAAAGGACCGAGGTTCGCAGTATTGGCGTAGCGAACGTCGGTATTGTCCCACGACCATGTATGCTTGAACTGGTCCGCCGGCGTACCGGTCAGCGCGGACAAGGGGTCTGGCCCGCTGTAAGTGACCTGGGCGAACGCTCCGACGTGATCCGTGATGGCTCCGCCCCAGAAACCGCTGACGGGCGAAAGCACCACGTTGTCATTTGCTTGATAGGGATAGGTCGGCGGTGCAACCGTTGGCCCGTGGGTATGCGTGTAGCCCACGATCGCCATCATCGAGATCGGCGGGACCCATTCCTTGCTGTTGGCGTCTGGCTCAGACGTAGGCGCAGAATTGTCCAGCGCCTTCACGTAGTCTCTGAGCTTGTTGTACTCGGCGCGAACGTCGCGGCCAGTGTTTGACGAGAAGGGCGACGTGCGGAACTCGCCTCCTCCCGTCGTATAACCGAGTAGCTTGAACCTTCGCCCGAACGGAGTAAGCGCGGGAAAATCCGTATGACATGCCCCGCAGGGCTGGCCGGTCTGCCGCGCGAAGCTTGGCAGTGCGTTCGCGGGTGACGCGAGGCTAATCGTCAACGTGACGATCGAGATGACCAAAAGAGCGAGTGCGGTAAAAGGCCACCTGACAGCCCATTCAATTGCACTGTAACGGTGGTCCGACATCGCGTGCATCCCGCTGCGGCGCGCTTGGTGCAAGTTAGGGCTACGAATCACCTTCGCGTTAGTAGGCCAAGAGTTGCACGCTCCACCAAGCGACATCCGTCGCACGAGATCAGATTTCAATCTCCCGAGACATTTTCGCAACGCCAGTTGCTTATGCTTCTAAGAGACATTAGCAACTGGCGTGTGAAACGTTTGAAAAGGCGTCGCCTCATCTCCATGCTACTTTTTTGTCGAAGGTCGATTTGCGAACGCCGCAAGAATCAACTGGACCACAACAACGCGCTACGCGTAGTTTGCGAACATCATTGGCGGGGACGCTCATGAATTTGCAATCGCTAACGCGAACAACAGCCTTTGTTGTCGCTGCTTCCATCTCGACGATGGCACATGCGCAAGAGAAGACCGGGCATGTGTCGGCCCCGGAGCTCAGGGCGAAGACGGACTATTGCAAGACTTGTCATGGCGTCGAGGCGCAAGGCTTCCGCGGATCCTTCCCGATGCCGCGATTGGCGGGGCAGCAGCCCGAATACGTGGAGAACCAGCTCAAGGCGTTCATCGAACACCGGCGTCGGAATCCGGTAATGTTCAACGTCGCCCATGCATTGAGCCCGGCGATGCTGGCGGCCCTGACGGACGAGTTCAAAAATCTCAAGCCAAAGCCGTTAGGCGGCGCGCCAAAAGCAATCGTGCCCGAGGGCAAGAAGATTTACGATGAGGGCATTCCAGGTGCCAACGTTCCCCCTTGTGCGTCCTGCCATGGACCTGAAGCAAAGGGCGTCGGACAGTTTCCGCGTCTCGCAGGTCAACTTAATGACTACGTGATAAAAAAGCTGACAAACTGGGACAAAGAGCGTGGTCAGAATAAGGCCAACCCAGATGCGTCGGCGATCATGCAGCCGATCGCCCATGACCTTACTGATGCGCAGATCAGAGCTGTCGCGGCCTACGTCAGTGAATTGAACTAATCCGATCGGCAACTCCTGAGAACTTGCGCTTGCGCAAGTTTCGCAAACAGATGTTGGACCTGAAGGCGCTGACGCTTGTGATATCGTCCAGCCGGCCGGCGACATCTTCCCATAGACAACCGGGGTCCGGCTTCGCTCGGTGCCCTTCAAGCCCGAGAAGGTGAAAGCCGCGCTAGGGTCGGTATGAGTGGAGTCGGCTCCTGCCGATCAACGAGATCGCGTACAAAATGGTGCGGCGCCATGCCATGATGGCGACGGGACCTCAATTTGACGGGACATTTTATGCTTATTCGACCGGGGCCGGAGTCGGTAACAGCTCCCGCCCCTGAGAGTGGTGCTACAAGGCAAGAACTCCCATATCGCTTGCGGCAGCAATCCTTGCTGGGGGAGTTTGGCCGTTTGGCGCTGCAAACCCGGGACATCGGACAGATCCTGCAGCAGGCAGCCGAACTTTGCGCCCAGGGTCTCGAAACTTCTTTCGCCAAAGTCCTTGAATATACGCCTGACGATAATCGGTTGCTGGTGCGCGCCGGCGTCGGGTGGGCTCCGGGGATTATCGGCAACGTGTCTCTCGGAATCGATATGGAATCACCGGCCGGCTATGCGTTCCATACCGCGCAGATCGTGATCTCCAACCACCTTCAGGAGGAAACACGTTTTCGAACGCCGAAGCTGTTGTCTGATCACAGCATCAGGCGTGCGATCAACGTCCTGATCCCACGAGGCGGCGAAGGCAATCTGCCGTATGGCGTTCTCGAAGTCGACAGTCCCGATCCCGGCCAGTTCGATGTTGCGGACGCCGACTTCCTGGCCGGTTTTGCAGGCCTTCTCGGGTTAGCGATCGAACGGCAACATGCCGATACAAAACTGCAGGCAGCGCTTGATCATCAGGCTATGTTAACGCGCGAGATGAGTCACCGTGTCAAGAACAGTCTCGCATCGGTCGTGGGCCTACTCCGGGTCCAGGCCCGCAATGCGCTGTCGGAAGACGTCCAGAATGCGCTCAAGGACGCCGCCTCGCGCATTACGACGATTGCCCAGGTGCACGATCACCTATGGCGCAGTACCCGGATCGGGTTCGTCGATATTTCCGATTTTGCAGGCGGGCTTTGCACCAAGCTTCAAGAAACGATTTTTGGGAACAAGGTCACTTGCAGGTTTGAGCACCTTATGATCTCCGCCGACAAGGCCATTCCGCTGGGCCTGCTGATCAACGAGCTTGTGACGAATGCAGCAAAACATGCATATCCCGGCGGATCCGGAGCGATCCAGGTGTCGGGTGAACGCCGCGGCGTCGACCTGCACGTCGTGGTTTCGGATCAGGGAATTGGTCTCCCGCAGGATTTCGATATCGACCAGCCGCGCGCAAGTCTGGGCTTCAAGGTCATCAAGAGCCTGCTCGCCCAACTCGAAGGACGCATGAGCATTAACCTTGAATGGCCAGAAGGCGCGGCGATCGAATTTGACGTGCCGATCCACCAGGATTGAGTGAATATCGATCGTCGTGAACCTCGACTGCGGATCGTTTCGGAACGAAGTTGGCTGCAGCCTGTTTCGACCGCTCACCCATCGTGCAGGCAGTGATGTCAGCCTCAGCAGCGAATCGTCCCGCAAGGGAGAGTCGGTGGCCACAGTGGAGGTCGGAAGGGATGACAAGCGCGGCGTCAAGGCAATTGGTTCTGGTGGTCGAGGACGAACCGCTGCTGCGCATGGAAGCAGTCGAGATGATCAGGGAGTCCGGATTCGATGTCATCGAGGCCTTCGACATTTCATCCTTGGCCATGCCGTCTTTGCTCACGGTGCCTTTGGTCATCAGATCGAATCTAGACGTGGGGAGGCAATAGCTTGGCGATCTCATCGAGGTTGTCGGCCTGGCCATCGTTGCTGCCCAGCAGTTCGGCCAGCCGCCGGTCGTTGCCATAGTCGAGCGGCAGAATGACGCTCGGATTGAGTTCGACCTCGGCGCGCTTCTCTAGCGCGGCTTGGGTTTCGTGCTCAAGTGCCGGCAGTAGCGTCGGACCAGGCGGTTTTACTTCAGCCTGCTCTGCACAGGATCAGGGATGGCGATGATGAACGCGGCGAAGCTCGGCCAAACCGCCCTGCGGATCAAAATGCCGAGCACCCGCCGCAACACACTTTCCCGTGTCACGAAACGTTTCGATTGAGCTATGGAATGTTTGGGAACTCTAATCAGATTCCAGAGTTTTCGATGTCAGGCTCGGCTCGGCTTATGATTCGGAATCCGGCTTTTCGGCGCCCGCGAGGGGGCGCAAGTCTTAAACTTATGGAGTGGGCATGCTGAAAGGATTCGTCGCCGGGGCCGTGTTAACAATCGCCGCCGCAATTGTTAGTGGTTATATTCTTATCCAGAGTGGCGTCATACCGGCCAACGCCGACGCAACGCCCGGCCCACTCGAAACTTGGATAGCTGGTACGTCACTAGATGCGTTATTGAGTCGCGAAGCGCCGAAGGGTCCCAATCCTGTCGCGACAACCGATGCAAATTTGATTGATGGCATCAATTTGTTTGCGAAGCACTGCGCGATGTGCCACGGCACGGCAAAAGGTAGTGAATCGGCATCGCCCGTTGCGAAAGGTCTTTATCCAAAACCTCCTCAACTAGCATCGCATGGCGTTGAGGATGATCCCGAAGGTTTTTCGTTTTGGAAGATCAAACACGGTGTCCGCTGGACGGCCATGCCCTCGTGGAAGGATGCCCTCACCGACAGACAGATTTGGACACTTGCCCTTTTCCTAAAACACATGGATAAACTTCCACCGGCCGCACAAGACGCATGGCAAAAGGTCAAGAGTTAGACCTGCCATTGCTGCCATCGGATGCCAGAACGTGATGATCGTCTGGGCCGCAGCTTGGTTGAATTTCTCCGCAACCTCCAACACCTCTTACTCAGTGTCCGGTAATGCCAGATTGTGCCGAAGAAGTCGCCTTTTGGTCTGGAGTGATCTTACGTCGAGCGAGCCGTGGCGTTTGAAGGCAGCCGTAACCGATCAAGCAGCCAAGATCGGTGCGGTGGCGGGGATCAGCTTGGCCAGTTTCCTCAGGCTCTGAGTGGTGGCGGGGAGCAGGAACTCGTCATGTGCGCCACATGGGCCGCGCAGTCGCAGTCGGTCGAGCTTGAGGATGCGTTTGAGGTGGGCGAACCACATCTCAACCTTCTTGCGCTGTCGCCGCGAGGTTAGAAAAGCGGCGGTCTTGGCGATGTGGCGGGCGAAGTCTCGTGCGCCCTCATGGATACTGCGAGGCACTTGCAGCATCGGGGTGTTACAGTTGCGTGTTTGATTTGAAGTGAGCGCGCTGAGCGGCAGCCTGGTGAGCCCTGCGCTAGCAAGACCATGCGATGATGTGTGCGGGTTGGATCCGCTTTCGCGCGAGTCGGATGGCAATGCGGCGAATTTCCTGGATCGACCAACGGATCAGTGGCGGCGTGGTGATGCTTTGGCTTTTGCCGGAGGAGCGAGGTTTGGCTTTTTTGGGCGGCGGCGGATTAGCGCGATGTCGGATCGCGGCCATCATGGCGAAGGCGAGCATCACCAGGGACACATGACGGTGCCAGCCATGCCAGGATCTGCTCTCGTTGTGATCGAGCCCGAACTCGTTTTTCACGGTTTCAAAGCTGTCCTCGATCGCCATCGATGGCCTTCAACTGCGACCAGCGTTTCAATTGATGTTCCCGCTGGACACCAGGTCGTGAAGAAGGCGAGGTCAGCATCGGCGATGCGGCGACGGATCAGCAGACCGCGTGTCCACAAACCATCATTTGTGCAGTTGAACTGCCCGGCCTTTGAATTGAGCGCCTCAATAGCGTTAGTTGTGTAGATGATCCGTCGGACCGCTTCGGGGAAGGGATCTCGGTCCGATGCTGAAATACGCTCACAGGTGCTTACGGGGAACGCGCGCGCAGAAAAGCTGGCGCCGTCTCCATGGCCACAACCAGTTGCGAAAACTCGTTCTCAGTGTAACATTCAACAACGGGATCGAGATCATCGGCAATCCGGTTGGGACTATCGGAAATTCTGTGTTTGAGGCGGGTGAACCATCATGAGTTCACGAAACGCTCGTTGAACATGATGGCGAATTGGGTCTTCGCCTCGGACCATTCGCGCGGTGGGCGCTTGCGCTTCCACTCAGCCGCAGCGCGGTTGAGACATAGATACAGCAATTTTGTTGCGGCGTCATCGGTAGGAAAGTGACCCCTGGTCCGAACCGCCGCCGCCTGACCGGCAACGCCGTCACCAAATCTAGCGAAAGCCCGTTCCGCGTGGGAAACTTCTGAAGGCTGGAACCTGCAGGCAGAAGTGACGTTGGGTCTTGGGTAAGAGTTGTAACCGCGCGTATGCGCAATTCGGAGGACAAGGATGGACAAGAAAATAGCTGGATTATTGGGGGCGGTCGCGGCCGTAGCCGCGATTGGCGGAGCTCACGCGTCGACAGCCTCGGTTCTGATCACAAATGACCCGCTTGCCGCGCAATCTTACGCAGACCTGCTGACGCCAATCGACCATGCAACCGAAGCCCTCGTGGCCGACAACGCCAGACTTGACGCTAACTCCGCTGACGGAGTGCAGTTGGCGCAGTATCACCACCATCATCATCACCACCACCGTTACTTCCGTCATCATCATCACCATCATCAGTACCGTCGTCGGTACCACCACCATCATCACCACCACCACCATGGCTCATTCATCGGTGTGCCAGGCGTGGGCGGTGTGGTAATCCGGTAAGCAAAGCCTGACATCTTAGGTCCCATCCGTCCGCGTCTTGGTTTTGGCCGCGCGCAAGATATGGCGGTACGTCCCGTCAAAGACCGTATTCGTCGCTGACGTCCATGTGGATTCTTTCGCGAGCGTATCGCGGCTGGCGTGAATGCGCCGGCCGCGCATCTCTCGTTCGGCTGCTTCATCGGTCGTCATAGGGATTAGTTCGAAGCTCGGCTCAGCCGGCAGAAACAGAATTTGCAGCATCGGCTCGCCATGGCGAAATATATGTGTGACGCCGGGTGGCGGCGCCTTGAAGACCATGAAGGAAATCATCGGCCACCAACTGGTCCGCAATAAAGCCGGCACGGCTAGGGGAACGTCGTCAGTCTGTGAAGTATAATAGCGCGGGTGTGGCTCGGTGCGCACCGCCATATCATCAGTGACCTGCAGATCTAACAGCAGCTGATAGGTGTAATAGTTCTCGCCAAACTTGCGAAACGGCGGCCATTGGATGCCGGTCTCGGGATCGGGACCGAAATCGCCGGTAAGGATGACCTGTCCGCGATCCTGCGTGACGTGCAGTTCATTGTCATAAGGATAAAAGATTTCGATGCCGTATTGCGCTCCCTCCGTAAACGGAATGCAGTGCCAGGCATATTCATGCGAACCATCGCGGCGTGGTTCTGGATTGCCGCCCCAGCCCGGCATTTCCAGCTTAGTCCTGCGCGGGGCCAATCGCGGCTCAAACAACCGATACTTGACTGTCTGCATGTCTATCCTCAATAGCGTCCGTTTAACTTCAACCGCCAATATGCCCGCAATTGCGCAACACACTTTATTCGCGCGTGGAAACAATTCAATCGACATTCGCTTATCGAAATTGACGACATCGGTGTCGTGTCCGCTTCGTCGCGGAGACGAAATCTTATCATTGTGGTACCAAGTTCTGCGAACGAGCTTGATGACTATTCGCTGACAGACCCGTTAGCTGCGAAGGCGTTGGTAAGGATCAGTACGAGCGGATTGTGGCTGTCTACACGATTGATATCCGCTTTCGGCGGCCCTGCCGATATAGACGGACTTGCCACTGTTCCGGCTGGTCGTGAATGACCCGTCGTTCACCGTGAGTCCCTATGTCTGTCCTAGCGGATGCAATGAACGCCGCGACCGCGGTGATATTGCTGTCGGTCCACGGGTCCTGCGGTAGCGCGACGTTATTACCCACGATCTCGTGAAATCGAGTGCCAGGAATCCTACGCGCGACCCCGGCCATTGCTCGGCTGGTATCCAGGCATCATCGCGGATACTAGGCGGCGAGACACTGGGACGCCGTGTTCAAAACTCATTCGGCTGCGAAATATCGATAACGGTTGCGGGGCGCTGCGGCCTGAATTTCCGGAACGCTGCGATAAGGGGCATCTCGATGAGTTTACTGAATGTCACGCCGGCCGTCAGCACGACACATACCATCAGGATGAGCGAGATCCCTTGGGGCAGCAATCCAGCAACGCCTGATGCGAACAGTGCCTTGGCGAAAAGGGAGAGCAAGGGCAGATGCACGAGATATATTGAGTACGACGCGTCTCCGAGAGTATCCAGCAATCGCGGTACGCGCAGGCCGTGCCTGCGCTCATAATTGCAGGCTCCCAGGATAGCGAATGCGCTGGCTGCGCCAAAAGCGACGATATAGGCATCTGCGGGTAAGAGATGCGTCGCATAGACCTTGTGCACGCCAACCGCGATAAATGCGAGCGCGCCGATGAGGGCTACAAATCCGGGCGCCGGGCAGCGCCATTTCCTGAACAGGAACGCCATCGCAAGCCCGAACGAAAACAAGAGGTTGTTGGCCGACAAGATTACCCCATAGGGAAATTCAGACGATCCGGCCAATGTGTTCGCAAGGCAGGCGGCCTGCCAGGCGACGAATACCCATTTACCGATCCTGGCGTTCAGGATCGTCATCGAAAAGATCACATAGAACAGCAATTCGTGTTCGAGCGTCCAGGCGACACTGACGATAGGTTCTTGCGGATAGGGAATCAGGAGAACGGATGCGGCAACGCGCGATACAGTGCGCTCGTCGGGAGTGCCGAGCGACGGATTTACAAGTAGCGCCGCCAGAACCGCAAACAAGACCACCCAATAGGTCGGGTAGACCCGAACGAATCGTTTGAAGGCGAACGGCAAGAATTGCCGCGGGCGGCCAGTATCATTGGCGTGGACGAGATAGATAATGAATCCGCTCAACACAAAGAAAAACTGGACGCCTGAGTTTCCAAAGCTCAGCAGTGAAGAAAAGGCATCGGGAAAATATTTCCCGATGCCCCAGACGGAATTGTTGAGATGAAAGAGGACGACGAACAGCGCCGCGAGGCCCCGGCCAATTTGCAGCGAGCGAAGTGGTCTGGCCGCAGGCGCTTTCACTGTCATGATGCCATCGTCAGAAGCTGTCCGCCCGCGGCGCAGAGAAGAACCACGAGCCAAGGCGGCGTTCGCCAAAGAAACAACAACAGGAAGGCGACCGCCGCGAGCGCGAAATCCGCCCTGGTCAGAATTCCGTTGGTCCAAACCGGATTGTAAAATGCCGCCAGCAGCAGTCCCACGACCGCGGCGTTGACACCGCGCAGCGCCGCTTGTGTTGTTCTCCGTCGCCGCAGCCCTTCCCAGAACGGCAGGATTCCGACGACCAGTAGGAACGACGGCAGAAAAATCCCAGCCAGGCAGAGGGCGGCAATCTTCCAGCCGCCGATCACGGCGCCGAGATAAGCAGCGAATGTGAATAGCGGCCCTGGAACAGCCTGAGCGGCGCCATAACCGGCAAGGAATGCATCGTTGCCGACCCAACCTGACGGCACGACCTCGGCTTGCAAGAGTGGAAGAACGACATGGCCGCCGCCGAACACCAGCGAACCGACGCGATAGAAGGTGTCGAACACGCGAATGGGCTGATTGCCAGTCGTTGCGGCGATGAGAGGAAGTCCCGCCAGCAGAACGGCGAAGATGACGAGTGCCAGGATTCCGCTGGTACGGCTGACCGGCACCTTCAATTGCACCTGCTCCGTCACCGGTTCGGCGCGCAGGAATGCCATGCCGATCAACGCGCCTAAGACAATGGCCCCGATCTGTCCCCATGCCGACGGTATCGCCAGAGCGGTGACCGCCGCCAGCACCGCCAGCGTCGCGCGTCCGCGATCCGGTGTCAGGGTCCGTGCCATCCCGAGGATGGCCAGCGCGACGACGGCGACAGCCGCGACTTTCAGTCCGTGCAGCCAGCCGCTGCCCAGAGCATTACCGGCTGCGGAAAGTCCATAAGCGAAAAGAACGAGGACGAGAGCGGATGGAAGAGTGAATCCGCTCCAGGCGGCAAGCGCTCCAAGATAGCCCGCGCGCGACAGGCCGATCGCAATACCGACCTGGCTGGAGGCCGGGCCGGGAAGAAACTGGCATAACGCCACCAGATCCGCATAGTTCTGTTCGGCCAGCCATTTTCGGCGGACAACGAACTCATTACGAAAATAGCCGAGATGGGCAATCGGCCCGCCGAATGACGTCAGGCCGAGCTTCAGGAATGCGGCAAAGACCTCCGCGGGGGCGCCCTCGGACGCGTTCCTTCTCATGGCAGGGTATAGGCGTGACGCGTTAGTGCTTCATGGCTTCGCCGGTGAATTCCCGTACGCGGAGCTTTACCAGCGCAAGTCCCTGCCTGCCGAGTTTGGTGGCTTTGTAGAGCTTTCGTGCGGTGCGGCCCTCGCGGGTTACCCGCGAGACCAGATAGCCCCGGCGCTCCATCGCATGCAGCATCGGGTATAAAGTGCCGGGACTCAGCCGGTATCCGTGGTTGGCCAGTTCGTCGATCATCCACTGGCCATAGATTTCGTGCTCCGCCGCATGGTGAAGAACATGAAGCCGGATAAATCCGGTCAGCAGATCGTCGAACTTCATCATTCCAAATCATTTGATTCGGCTCCAATATCGATAGACGATATCGAGAACCGATAGTGATTCCAAGTGTTACCGATTCATAGCGTAAACTTGGAAACAACGAAACGGGCTTACGCGTCCATGCCCGCCATTTGGTCCGCGCTTGCCCAGATAGGAGACAGCCGTGAAACTCAATCGCCGCGCCTTGCTGAAGCTCGCCGGCCTTGCACCAATGGTAGCCGCTGCACCACACCCTGTTTGGGCCGCCGCCGAGAATGCGAGCGAGAGAGCCGACTACACGCTGCGCATGGCTGAAGGATTGATCGAGCTCGCCCCCAATCACATCGTATCGACGACCCTTTACAACGATCAGTTTCCGGGGCCGCTTCTGCGTTTCAAGCAGGGGAAACGGGTGGTGATCGATTTGTTCAACGACACGGATACGCCCGAACTCGTCCATTGGCATGGGCAAACCATACCGAGCCAGGTTGATGGTGCGGCGGAGGAGGGCACGCCTTACGTTTCGGCGCACGGCATGCGCCGGGTCGCTTTTATGCCAGGTCCAACCGGCTTTCGTTTCTATCATACCCATGTCGTTGCGGGCGCCGATCTCAGCCGCGGCACCTATAGCGGTCTGGCGGGTCCGGTTTACATCGAACCAAAGGAGGATCCGGGAGCCTATGACCGTGAAGTGTTTCTGGTCATGAAGGAATTCAACCCGTCGTTTAGCCGGGGCGGCGATATGGCGAGTGACGCGCTGCCTGGAGTACCGATTGCGTCATTGCAGCAGATCGGAAAAGCGGCCGACGAGGAGACCAAAGGCGGTCCCAAAGGCTATGAAGTCAGTTACGAACTGTTCAGCATCAATGGCCGTATGCTCGGGCAGCGGGATCCGATCCGGGTCAAGGAAGGCGAACACGTGCTCTTCCATGTTCTCAACGCCAGCGCGACCGAGATACGTAGTCTTGCGCTGCCCGGACACCTCTTTCGGGTCGTTGCGCTCGACGGAAATGCGGTGCCGTTGTCTGCGGACGTGCCGGTGCTCTGGCTAGGCACGGCGGAGCGGGTCTCGGCAATTGTGGAGATGAAACATCCGGGTGTTTGGGTGATGGGCGATCTTGCGGATGATGACCGCGGCCACGGTATGGGGATTGTGGTGGAATACGCCGGCAAGGCCGGCAAGCCGCTATGGATGAAGCCCAACCCGTTCCGCTGGGACTATACGCGATTTGGCAAGGCTGACGCCGCGCCACCGGTCGCCCCCGACGAGACGATTGCGCTGACCATCGTCAAGCACAATGCCGCCGAGCACGGGTTCAATCGCTGGACGCTCAATGGGCAGGCATTTTCAATGGATACCATGACGCCGATGTTCACCCTCCGTCAGGGCAGGCGCTATCGCCTCGCGTTTGCCAACGCCAGCGATGACATCCACCCCTTGCATCTGCATCGGCACAGTTTCGAGCTGACGCGCATCAACGGGCGGGCCACCGCTGGCATCGTGAAAGACGTTGTGATGCTGGGTGGGTTTCAGAAAGCCGAAGTTGATTTTATCGCCGACAATCCCGGCGACACGCTCTTTCATTGCCATCAACAATTGCACATGGATTTCGGCTTCATGGCGCTGTTCAAATACGCCTAGCGGTACAGTGGGCTTGGTTCACGAAGCCTCAAGCACCGTCCGGAGCATTGACCGGCATTCCGCCAAACGCTCGAGCGCTAGCTCGGTACCCCAGTGGGCCTGTATTTCCTGCAGATCACGGATCGCCACGTCGACGGCAGTGCGCAGGTCAATTGCGAGATCTGCGTCAGCTTCGGCTAGCCGGTCGCATAGCCAGATGATTTCAGCACTCAACGCAACACCCTCCGAATCAGCGGCAGGATGCCAGCGGCGCGCCTAATCAACCGTTAGCAGAAACACTCACCGGTCCATCCTCGGGCACAATCGCCGGCTGGTAACGTCACCATCCAGCTGCCTCCCAGCCAAGCTTCGGATTTTAGGTTTGCCAATTCCCCGAATCAGCATGTTGGATTAAAAGCGGGCCATGCTGTGGCGCCGCGGCGTCATCCGCGCAGGCGCGCATCGTCGAACGTGGAGGTCACATGGTTTCCGCCGCCGTCGCCCTTCGGGAAGACAACGCCATTGAGAGACCGGCGGCCCTGTTGAGCCGCGCCGAGGTGCTTACCCGTTACCGCCATTTAAGGGAAATCAGCCGGCAGCATCATTCCGCCGTACTGGATTTTTTATCCAAGGATACAATCATATCCCAGGCTCGGCGCTTAGGTCTGACTCAGGGCAAGACGCTGCTCCTCGACAGCATGAACAGGCATTGACGCAGATCGCGTTCGATGAAGCAACCATTCAGCAGCGTCAGGCCTCGCTTGACGCCGCGCAGGTCAATCTGGACTACTCGAATATCGTGTCCCCCGTAGATGGCACTGTGGTTTCGCGCAACGTAACCATGGGGCAGACGGTGGCGGCAAGCTTCCAGACCCCGACGCTGTTTCTCATCGCTACCGATCTCACCAGAATGGAAGTCGATGCCAATGTGGTGTCCGACGTCAGCACCAATGAGACAGAATTGGGCTAATTGAGAGGGGAGGATTTCTGGTTCATCGTAGCCTTTCAAAGGGAATGACGATGAGACAGAAAATGGAAGCGACCAAGCCGTCGGCGGAGAAGGTCATCAAGGACATTCGCCGGGTGACCCGCAAGCAGTATGGTGCGGAGGAGAAGATCCGCATCGTGCTGGATGGATTGCGTGGCGAAGAGTCGATCGCGGCTTTGTGCCGACGCGAAGGGATCGCGGAGAGCCTGTATTACAATTGGTCGAAGGAGTTCCTCGAAGCCGGCAAGAAGCGGTTGGCGGGCGACACCGCACGTGCCGCCACCACTGATGAGGTTAAGGTTCTTCGCCGCGAGACCCACGATCTGAAGGAGGTCGTCGCCGAACAGGCGCTGAAATTACGACTGCTCAAAAAAAGCATGATCGCGGATGGGGGCGACGACGAATGAGATACCCCGCCTCTGAAAAGCTCGAGATCATTCGCCTGGTCGAGCAGTCGCATCTGCCGGCGCGCCGGACGTTGGAACAGCTTGGCATTCCGCGCGCCACTTTCCATCGCTGGTACGATCGATTCCTGACCGGTGGGATTGAAGCACTCAAGGATCGCAGCCCAAGGCCGAACCGGGTTTGGAACCGGATTCCGGATGACGTGCGAGATAGGATCGTGGAGCTGGCTTTGGACAAGTCCGAACTGTCGCCGCGAGAACTGGCCGTGACCTTCACCGACAGCGCAGGCTATTTTGTCTCGGAAGCATCCGTCTATCGCCTGCTCAAGGCGAGCGACCTGATCACCAGTCCGGCCTTCATCGTGATTAAGGCCGCCGACGAGTTCAAGGACAAGACGACGGCGCCCAATCAGCTCTGGCAGACTGACTTCACCTATCTGAAGGTCATCGGCTGGGGCTGGTTTTACCTGTCGACCATCCTCGACGACTTCTCGCGTTATATCATCGCCTGGAAGCTGTGCACGACCATGAAGGCCGAGGACGTCACCGCTACGCTGAACCTGGAGCTTGTCGCATCAGGCTGCAACAAGCCAACGGTGCACCAGCGGCCGCGCCTGCTGTCCGACAATGGGCCGTGTTACATCGCCGGTGAACTGGCCGACTGGCTGCAGGATCGAGGCATGGATCATACGCGTGGTGCACCGTGCCATCCCCAAACCCAAGGCAAGATCGAGCGCTGGCACCAGACCCTGAAGAACCGCATCCTGCTGGAAAATTACTTCCTACCCGGCGATCTCGAAACTTAGATCGAGACCTTCGTCGAGCATTACAATCATCGGCGCTATCATGAGAGCCTCGACAATCTCACTCCTGCCGACGTTTACTTCGGCCGCGGCCAAATAATCCTGATGCAACGAGAAAGGATCAAGCGAAAGACCATCGAACAACGGCGATTGCTTCATCGCAAAGCTGCTGCCTAAAATGCCAACCGAGATGAGCCAGAGCCTCCGCTAAATCAGTCCGCCATCGGTCTCAATTTATCTGACGACGGACAATCGGCACCGCCGTAACATTCGCCGCATGACGTACCGCGCGTTCGTGAAACCGTGGTCTGCTTGCATGACCTAGCGATAACATATATTGGAATTATACCTCAGTGATTGGCATACGCGCTGCTCAGAGGGAGTCGCGTTGCGGCGGCGTAGACACCAAGCGTCAAGATGACATCGCCGCTCCTCAGGCAAAGTGCGGCTGTTGCGCAGGCGACCTGGATTAACCGAGGAGGTGTTAGCGAGTGTCAGACCACTTCAGGCACACCGTCCGCTTTATCGAGGCCGTGGAGCAGACAAGATCTGCCGCGGAGGTTGAAGATTGCCTGTTAAGCATCGCGGCGTCGTTCGGCTTGACAAGCCTCTTCGGTGGGATCGTGCCGACCCGTGCGGTGCCATTGGCTGAAATGCGTTCACGGATCATGTTCCAACGTCTTCCCAGGGGATGGTTGGATCGCTACGAAGGTAATGGATATGTATTTCGCGATCCGATCATCCAGCGGCTTTCTTATGAACGGACGCCGTTCACATGGCACGAGGGCTATGAGCGCTGCCCTCAGCGTGACGATGTCAGGTTAGTACAAGGCGAAGCGTCAGAATTCGGGCTTCGCGACGGCTATGTCGTACCCATTTCCACAATGGAGGGCGACGTCGCAGCGTTGTCTTTCGGGGGACCGGGGAAACTGCCTCATTCCGCTGATCTGTCAGTACTGAACTTCGCTGCCACCTATGTCGTAGGACGACATCTCCACCACATCGCGACCTGGCGCCGCCGCGTCGGTGACACTCTGACCCCGCGCGAATGGGATTGCTTACTTTGGGCGGGCGAGGGAAAGACGGATTGGGAGATTTCGGTAATTCTTGGAATCTCACGATCTACCGTGACCAAGCACATCACGGCGGCCCGCGCAAAGCTTGGTGCGGTAAACAAGGCTCATGCCATCGCCACAGCAATTCGGGTAAAGCTCATTCTCTGAACCCCGCTCCGTCATGGACTGCTAGGTGTCTGTTGGACCTCGAGCGCGCGGACGAACTTTTTCTGCTTTGTCCGACGCACCTGCGTGCATCCGTGTGCGCCAGCCTCGGCTGCCACGTGCAGGCGATATAAACTTGAACCAGCGATGATCGATCCGCGCTGAGCTTCGTTTTTTGCATTTTGCCATTGAGCATTGTTAGGGTTACGCCGCCCTAAATCAAAAAACGGCGGCAGCTCACCCGCGCTAATTTGTGATAAAATAGAGATATCCGTGCTTCTTGGAATTTCGCGTCCGTGGTATCATTGGGCCCCGAAATGCTCGGAGCATTGAACAAGACACGTACGTCCGCCTGCGATAAAATTTTTGGAAAAACCATCTCCCTGCTTCGGACTGACTTTGTAAGAATTAGGAATATATTCCATAATCCACATTATGCGAATCAGATCTGTAGACGCCAGATAGAGAAGTCACGGTTGGCCCAGTTAGAGATGACACTCTCCACGGTTTTGGTTGGGGAGCACTGGGCCGATGACGGTGATTACGATGAGCCGGACGGAGATCGACCGGATGGACGTCTTGCAGGATTTAGCGGCGGGTCGGATCAAGGTTGCTGCGGCGGCGACGTTGATGGGTTTGGGCCGGCGTCAGATCTATCGGTTGGCCAAGTCGTACAAGCGGCATGGGGCTGAGGCCCTGGTTTCACGGCGGCGTGGCCGTCCGAGCAACCGCTCCTATCCCGCGGATTTGCGTGATACGGCGATTGGAATCATCCGGGAGCGTTACAACGATTTCGGACCGACGCTGGCCTCTGAGAAGCTTGCGGAGCTTCATGGCATCTGCCTGGCGCGCGAGACGGTGCGGCAATGGATGATCGCGGCGGATCTTTGGAAGGATCGCCGGGCACGATTGAAGCCAGTGCATCAGCCGCGGTACCGGCGCGACTGCGTTGGCGAGCTGATTCAGATCGACGGGTCGGAGCACTGGTGGTTCGAGGGCCGTGGCCCCAAATGTACCCTGCTCGTCTACATTGACGATGCCACCAGCCGACTGATGCATCTGCAGTTCGTCCAGAGCGAGAGCACGTTCGATTATTTTGCAGCGACGCGCACTTATCTGGAACGCTATGGCAAGCCGGTCGCGTTCTACTCGGATAAGCATGGGGTGTTCCGGGTCAACAAGAAGGACGCGGTGGGCGGTGATGGCATGACCCAGTTCGGCCGTGCCTTGCACGCCATGAACATCGATATCATCTGCGCCAACTCCTCACAGGCCAAGGGGCGGGTCGAACGGGCCAATGGCACGCTGCAGGACCGGCTGGTGAAGGAGATGCGGCTTTGCGGCATCGACACGATCGAAGCTGGCAACGCATTCCTGCCGGCCTTCATGGAGGCCTACAATACCCGCTTCGCCAAGGCCCCGTTCAACGCGCAGAATGTTCATCGCACCCTCGCCGAGCATGACGATCTCGACGATGCGTTTGCCTGGAAAGAAGAGCGCACCGTGTCGATGAACCTGACGCTGCAGTATGACCAGGTGTTGTTCATGCTGGATCCGACGCCGATCACTAGGCCGCTGGCCCGCAAGCGCGTGACCGTGGTCGATTATCCCGACGGGCGGCTTGCGATCCGCCATAATGGGATTGATCTGCCCTATCGCACCTTCGACAAGCGGCCGCAGGTCAACCAGGCTGCCATTGTCGAGAACAAGCGCTTAGGGCCGATCCTGGCCTACATTGCCGAGCAGCAGAAGCAGCTCGACATGTCGCGCTCGGCCAAGGCGCCACGTCGGCGGGGCCAGAAGAACCATATTTTCAAAGTCGGCTAGATCAGCGCACCCGGGCGTCGCGTTGCGCGATCTGGAGGCTCCACGCGCCGCCCTCTCGAAACCAGCAAATTCCACCCCTAACCCTCAAGAAAGGCGGCTAATCTCCCCAGATCCGAGTGACATTTCTAAATGGCTCAAATCGTGACTTCCCTAATTGGCGATGACAAGATCTTCTGTTGTTGTGTCAGAATGTTGGAGAGTTAAAGTTCCATAATGACTTTGCCAGACACCACCTAATGGACGCGGATGTGCAACAAGATCAGCGCCATCACGAAACTCCTCGTGCCCTACTCCAACCAATTTTCTACCTTCAACCCGCGGATGCGGCTGAATTCGCCGACATTCGCGGTGACCATGATCGTCCCAAGGCTGTAAGCGTGCGCGGCAATGAGAAGGTCGTTTGGGCCTATCGTTTGGCCAGCCGCCTCAAGTTCGGCTCGGATGCCGGCGTATTCTGCGTCCGCCGGTACATCAAATGGAAGGACGGCAAGCGCTAGCAATGCTGCCTCAACTCGAGACAACAGTTTGGCGGATCGGCTCTTCGCAGCTCCGAACCGTAGTTCGGCCGCAGTAATAATGCTGACAGCCAATCCATTATCACCGACCGACGCGAGATGCCCGGCGACTCTCCCGGCGGGATTTCGGATCAAGTCTGAAACGATGTTCGTGTCCAGCATGTAGCGTATAGCCGTCACAGTTCGACATCCGTCAGGGGCTGCAGCCCCTTATCGACGTCCGGAAATTCTTCGTTCAGAGGCTCCCAAGTGGCGAGGACCGCAAGCAACCCCGCTCCCTGGGGCGCGGGCTCAATGATGAGCCGATTGCCCTCGCGGCTGATCAATACTTTCTCCCCGGGCAGTTCGAATTCCACGGGAATGCGGACCGCCTGACTGCGATTGTTGCGAAAAAGTTTTGCCTCGCGGCGCTGGGTCGATCCGGCTTGTGCCATCGATGGAATCCCTTTGTATATGCCATGTATATGCCGCTTCAATCGAACATTCAAGAGATGAGCGAGGCAAGTCGGCAAGGCGGCGCGCGCTTGCGCAGGGCGTAAAGCGCGCGACCGCGCTGGTTGGTCGGTAATCGACGTTCCTTTTCAAGGCACAAACAAAGGCCAGCGCCGAGGGGCGGGCTTTCGGTTACCTGGAGGACGCGGTCGCGCTGTAGGTCGCGCACTACAATCTCTGTCGCATCCACGAAGCCCAACCCGAACCCGCCGGTGGCGCCCCCTCGCCGGCGGTTATTGATCTTGCGGCATGAACCATCTCGACCTGTCGCTGACATATATATATCGGTAGCCGGCGCCATATTTTTTCTCTACCAATCTATATTCCCAAACCGGCAGGCCGCCCATTTTGGTGGCCGTTTTTATTGCGGATGGACAACACGCCGCTGGCGAGATCGGAACCCAGCCTCCCCCGACGCATTATCCGTCCCGGCGGCCTTTGGCCTGGTGCGAGAAGGAATAACGACAATGGCGGACCGTCGTGGTTTCAAGCAACTGACCCTTCAGGATCGCCTTACAGCTTGGGCCAAAAAGACGCGCGAGCAGGCGAACGAACTGGAGCCAGGTCCCTATCGAGACGCCTTGCTGCAAAAAGCCGATAAAGCGGAATCCGCAGCACGATTTGATGCATGGTCGAGGTCATCGGGATTGCAGCCGCCTACGGATGGTTCTCGTCGTCCAACAAAATGAACCGGGCAGCTGGCATATTTGCCTCCGGTTGTCTGGGGGGCGCATGCATCTAGCCTGTGCGCCTTCATACCAAGACTAACCCGCCTTATTCGTCAGAGAGCTGACGGGGGTTGGCAAAGCGGGTGAAGTCTCCAATTTCCGCGACGAGCGTCACGGCGTTGATAAAGGCGACGCCGCGCATTGCTTGGATCGCTTTCACCACCGGTGCCATCGACTATGCCTCCAGCAGTTGCTCGATCTGTTGTATCAGGCGGGCAATTCGTTTCTCGGCGTCCTCGACAGCGTAGATGTAGTCCTGCAGCACAATCTGCTGGGCCGGATGGTCGAACCGCACCGTCGTGAGCCAGCGCCGGTAGGCCAGCGTCCAGGCTCCCTGTCCCGCGAAGATCTTGGCATGGCGAAGTAGAAAGTCACCGAGATGCTGGCGCGCCTTGCCCAGTACCCGCACTGGCGTCGTTCGTGCTCGAACCAGATCCCGCATGGCTTCGTGCGCGACGTCCGGTACCCAGACAGCTGTCAATTCGCCCGCTCGGTGCAGCTTTGCCAGCATCAGCGCGTCGCGCCGATCGGTCTTCGCCCGGTCACCCCGCTTTGATCGGGATTAGCGAGGGCGCGATGACCACGCAGTCATGCCCGAGCCCCGTCAACAACCGATGCAAGCCCTAGCCACAAGGGGCCGCTTCGTAGAAGCTCAAGCGAAGCCCAGGACGCACCAGCCGCGCCACCATCTTGGTCAGCACGTCCGCGCGGTTTGCAAAGACGCCAATTTGGCGGATCTCGCCAGACCGCCCGCCCCCGGCAACTGCTACCGACACGGTCGCTTTGTGCACATCAAGTCCAACGTAAATGATAGAATCCATGTGGCCCGTCTTCAATGCATGAGGCTCTCTGCCGTCTCCAGACGGCTCAATCCTCGGATCGTTGCATACCATGAGGCGGGCCGCCTTTCAGCGCACCGCGAACATAGGGTCCAGACTTCGTCGCCGGCATATTTTGCCCAGCGCTCCCCACGTAAGTGTTTTGCACATCTGCAAACCAACACAACGACGCACAAATCGCCGCCGCCTGACTTTTGTTACGCGAAACCGAAGTCGATGGCAGACAGCGGACCTGCCTGACTCTTGTCGTTGTCCGGAATTCAGGTGTCGTCGCTGGCATTGCCATCGTCGCCTCGGTCCCGTCGGCCCACGAGCAGCCCTAGCGCCAGGCCGCCGACGGCCAGGATCGGAATCAGCTTCTTGACGCCGATCGCGCGCACCAGCTGAAGCCCCGCCGTTACCAGCATCGGATCGGCGAGAAGATTTTGTGCCGCCGACTTGGCTGTCTTGGCCGCGCATTTCTTCATGGCATTTCGTCGGATCGTATAGATCACCACCGCGATCAGGGTGATCAGGTAGAAGAACGCCGCACCGGTCAGGCAAGCCTCGATCAGGCCGTAGTTTTGGAGCACGAAGACAAACGCGGCGGCACACAGGAACAGGATTGCGACGAAGCCGGCGATAATCGCCACCATGGCGAGGGACGTGAGCTGCAGGGCGTTGCCCGCGCTCTTCTTGAAGTCATCGATTGTCCGCTGAAACATCAATGCCTCGCCCGATTCGAAATCAATTGTTCGGATAAACCGCTCGCGCGACCAAGCCGGCGGCGACCACAGGATATCCGCGGCCGCGCCAACCCGATCGCAGAAATCACCGGCGCCAGAAATCACCGGCGCCAGGTCACGCCGATCAAAAATCCCAGTCCGATCGCAAGTCCGACTGTGGCGAGGGGCCGTTGCTGGATCGCCTCCTCGAGCGTGTCCTCGATCGAGGATACGGCGTTTTGCGCCGCGTCGATGGCCGCGTTGCCGCGCTCCGACACATCGGAGAGGACGGAGTCCACGTTGGCCCTGGCCTGCTTGTAGCCGCGGCGAGTCTGCTTTTTGGCGGTGCCGGTCAACGCATTGAGCGCGTCGGAGACCTGCTCGGCCAGTGCGGCAATATCGTTTTTCACGGCTGATAAATCCTTTTCGAGGCGCTCGTAGGTCGCTTTATCCGTCAAGTTCTCCATCACATCCTCGCCATCGGTGCTCGACATCTAAAGCTCCTGAAACTGAAAGCATGTCCGGTATAAACGTGCTGTCGGGCCGCAAGTTCCAGCAGCGCAGGGTCTACTCGTCGGTCCACTGCGGCGAGTTACCGTTAGTTGATCTTTGACGATGAGTGCGACGATCAGAAGGGGCGACGAGACGAAACCCATTCGCACAACCAGGTCCAGAACGCGAGAGTGATAAACACGCGCTACAACTTCGCGCATGCGTGCCAGCAGCTCGGGCTACGAGAGCCGCAGCCAAGTACGAGAAGGCGGTTGTCTGCCTGACCAAGGACCGGGAAACTCTGCTTGTCTTCTTCGACTTCCCTGCCGAGTTCGCCGATGACCGAGGGCTGGCCGATGCGCTGCATGATCCCGACGAGACCACGGCCGATGGCAGTTAATTCAGAGTAGAAATATCGATACGGAGCGATCCGCGCTTGCGCTTGGCGTGAGAACGCAAGGGCATACCACGCACGTGAAGCAAATCCAGGCCACCTACGACGCGGTTGGTCCACAAACACTGAAATCTCCGCGCCTCATCCCAAACCCGCCCCATCGGACACCGCCGTGCATCGCACCTGGCCATCCGAGTGACCTACTTTTGTTCCGCACCGCTGGCCGGGATGCTTCGTCTTGACACAACTCAACGCTGATTGACTCGGCAGCGAATTAAAGCCTCCTTGGCACAATCGTCAGCATACCAGAAAGTGCCGCAAGATGCCGCGGCAACCAGCGTCGAAGCGAAACAACCCTCCTGCCTGTGGCTCCCTTGCCTTTGCGTCTGCTCTCATTTGATCCGAAGCACTGGTGACGTAGAGCGTGGCGAGGTCCTCACCGGCGAAGGCAGGCATTGTTGGCTGGCTGACGGGTAGGTCGATGTCGCGATCGACGGAGCCGTCGGGACGAAAGCGACGCAGCTTGCCGCCGCCATGTAGCGCCGACCAATAACCGCCCTCCGTATCGATCGCGGCGCCGTCGGGGATGCCGAGTTCGGCGGGCACAGTTGCGAAGACCCGGCGGTTCGAAATCGCGCCACTGTTTCCCTCGTAATCAAAGGCGATAATCTCGCCTGTATTACTGTGCGACAGAAAGAAAGTCTTGCCGTCACCGCTCCAAGCCATGCCGTTGTGCAACTCGGCTTCATCCGGCTCGTCGCGCAGCCCTTGATCAAACGTGAAACTATGGAGCCTTCCCTGTTGAGCCGGCGGGCATCCTTTCAGGGGATCGAACATCACGCCGATCCAGAAGCGGCCATTGGCGTCGCAGGCGCCTTCGTTGAAGCGAAACAGCCCCGGATCGAATGGCGGCGGCGCCAGCGGGTCCAGCGCGCCGCTATCGAGGTCGAGGCGAAATAGCCCCTGCCGGAGGGCCACTACCGCTCTCCCATCGCCGGTCAGCGCGAAACCGCCGATATCGCTCGTCATCGGCCAACTCCGTGTTGCTTCGTTGTCTGGACAGTAGCGGTGCAGTGCTGGCGCCTTGACGTCTATCCAATAGAGAGCATGCTCGTCTGCTACCCACGTTGCGGATTCACCAATCGTCGCTTGGCAATCCAGCACCGTCTCGATGGTCATCGCGGTATCCTCACATTCATGCTTGATAACCCGTGCTTCGCGGGCCTGTTCCCATAGTCGGGCATAGTGCCGCTAGGGTCGTCGCGCTAGGAAGGAACCTCGATAAGCTGGCTACGTTTGTAACAACCAGAGCGCCGAACGCGGATCGCTGGGTACCATTTCACCGACCTCGCTTTTGTAACGATCGCGAGCTGAACTGATGGCGATCGAGAGACATCGCCTTGAAGGAGCGGCCCCCGATGACATCGGCGATCCGGGACTATGCGATCATCGGAGACGGCCGCAGTTGCGCGCTCGTTGCCAAGACGGGATCGATCGACTTTCTGTGCTGGCCTCGGTTCGACAGCGACGCCTGTCTTGCGGCGCTCCTTGGTGATGAGAGTCATGGTTATTGGCGCATTTCGCCGGCCGGATACGTCTCGAAGACCACGCGCAGCTACCGCGGCGATACTCCTATTCTCGAGACCGAGCATGTAACGGACACCGGTCGTATGCGCGTTACGGACCTTATGCCTTGGCATGACGGCGGGTCATCGATCATTCGCATCGTGGAGGGGCTGGAGGACGAGGTGCAGATGGCGATGTCGTTGAGACTGCGGTTTGGTTATGGTCAAATTGCGCCTTGGGCGCAACGTCACAAACGGGGCCTTATTTTTGAGATCGGTCCGGACCGCGTGATTCTCGATTGCCCCGTCGAACTGACGATTGAGACCGACAATGCCAGCGCCCGCTTTATGCTTGCCAAGGGTGCGAAGATCGCCTTCGTTCTCGGGTATTCGCCCGCAACGTTGCCGCTGCCCGCGCCCTTGAAAGTAAATGCACTCGTCAGCGCAACGGAAAAGAAATGGAAGGGCTGGGTCGGCCGGTTCGAGACAAAATGCCGATGGGACGGCGCGGTGCGACGCTCGCTCATCACGCTGCGCGCGCTGATCGACCGGGATAGCGGCGGGATCGTCGCCGCCGCGACACTTGGACTGCCTGAGATTTCGGGTGGGTCAGCCAACTGGGATTATCGCTATTGCTGGCTGCGCGACTCCACCTTTACGCTGACCGCGCTGCTCAATGCCGGCTTCCACGAAGAGGCGACGCGCTGGCGCGACTGGATTTTGCGGGCGGTCGCGGGCCAGCCCGCCAAGATGCAGATCGTCTACCGGATCGATGGTCTCCGCCGCCTGCCAGAATATGCATTGGACGGGTTGCCCGGCTATCAGGGCGCAACGCCGGTCCACATCGGCAATGCAGCCTCAGGCCAAACCCAGCTCGACGTGTTCGGCGAATTGATAGACAGCTTCGATGTGCTGGCCAACGCCGGGATAGAGCGCACGCCGCGCATCGTTGAAGTTGAAACTGCCATCGTCGAGCATCTCGAGAAGGTCTGGGACCAGCCGAGCGCCGACATTTGGGAAAGTCGCGGTGATCCGCAATGCTACATTTATTCGCAGGTCATGGCTTGGGTGGGGGTCGATCGTTTTCTTAAGGCCCATGTCGAGAATATCGACGTCGATCCTGTATTGATCGGTCGGCTCAAAGCGCTGAGGACGACGATGCACCATGCAATCTGCGAGCGTGGCTATTCCAGCGATCTCGGCCACTTCGTCCAGCATTATGGCGGCAACGTCCTCGACGCGTCGCTTTTGCTGCTGCCGCTGGTCGGCTTCCTTCCCGTTGATGATCCGCGCATGGCGAGCACGATCGCGGCGATCGAGCGCGAACTGATGGATGGTGGGCTGGTACGACGAAAGCCGCCGAAGCCGGATGGCCCCGACGAGGGTGCATTCCTCGCCTGCTCGTGCTGGCTCGCGGATTGCTACAAGATGCAGGGTCGTGATGACGAAGCGGCGATGCTATTGGAACGGGTGATCGGAGTTTCAAACGATGTAGGCCTGCTCAGCGAGGAATATGATGTGCACAACCGCTGCCTGATCGGTAACATTCCCCAGGCGTTGACACATTTGGGCCTGATCAACACCGCCCTGTTTCTTTCTGGCCCCGTGATCCAGCGTGCCGGCGGATGAAAGCATCATGCGGGCGCTTTCGCTACGCTGCCCCTGTTTCTGCTCAGTGGATGCAGCGCGTTGAAGCTCGACATGATGAACCAAGCTGGGCCGATCGCCGAGAGTCAATGGCCCCTCTATTTGAGAGTCGGGGTGGTGTTGATCTTCGTCGCTGGGCCGGTGCTGCTGCTCACTCCACTCATCGCAGCTCAAATTTTGCCGGCTGCCGCCAACTTGCGAATTCTGTCGGCCGTCCGTACGGCAATTGTCTGAATCGTCAGGGCGGGGTTTACGCCGCCGACTGTCGGGAACACCGACCCGTCGCACACCCAGAGGTTTGGGATATCCCAACTCCGGCAATCGGCGTTCACCACGCTGGTTCGACGGTCGTTGCCCATTCGCGCGGTACCTCCGAGATGATTTGTGTCATCTTCTTGCGCGAACATATCCTTTGCTCCGATCGCCTCGATCGATCGGCTCATTTGCTCGATTGCATGTTTGATGAGCGCCTTATCATTGTCACCCCATGCATAGGTGATTTTGGCGACCCGCAATCCGTATTGGTCGATGTCGTCGGCGAGCGTGACGCGGTTCTTCTCGTTAGGCAACATCTCACCCACCATCTTGACGCCAATCATATGGTTGTAATCGAGCATCGCGTTACGCAACTTCTCTCCCCAGAGCCCGCGCGATCCCGTCTGAACCGCAGCCCATTCGTTCGGGAGAGGCCCTTGCCCCATCCAGCAATAGCCGCCATGAAAATCTTTGTTGTCGTCGTAATTCCAATGCTCAGTGATGGCGAGACTCGGCGGCCCTTTGTACCAGCGCACCGGCTCGTCCATTCGTCCCCAATAGGCCTGATTGGATTGCGTCATTGCGTGTTTCGCGGGATCGTGAGCACCGATTTCAGATGATCGTGAGCAGGGATTTCGCGGGATCGTGAGCAGCGATTTCAGGCGATCGTGAGCACCCCTTTCGCGGGTGCCTGACGCTTCGGCCGACAAACTCAACCGGGTTACGGGTTCCTCATTCAACCGATGAGGAAGCCCGATGCCTACCGAGAGATTGTCGATGCGCCGGATCAGAGAAGTTTTACGTTTGAGGCACCAAGGGTTGACCGAGCGGGTCATCGCGCGGACCTTGGGGGTGAGTAATGGCGTGGTCCATGGCTACGTGCGGCGAGCGCGCCTGGCGGGGCTCGCCTGGCCACTTCCGGAAGGAATGGACGACGATGGCTTGGAACTGTTGCTATTCCCGGCACCGGCGTCAGCGTCGCAAAGCGACCGGCGCCCGATACCGGACTGGGCTTTTGTCGAGAAGGAGCTTCGCCGCCGCAGCGTGACGCGCCTGCTGCTCTGGGAAGAGTATCGCGCCGCCAATCCGGACGGCTTTGGCTACACCTGGTTTTGCACGACCTTCGAGGCCTGGAAGAACCGCGTGCGCCCGTCGATGCGCCAGACCCACATCGGCGGGGAGAAGGTGTTCGTTGATTTTGCCGGCGACACCATCGACGTCGTCGATCCGATCACCGGCGAAGCGCACGCCATGAAGCTGTTCGTCGCGGCGATGGGAGCCTCGAACTACACCTACGCCGAGGCTTGCCCAAGCGAGAGCCTGTCCGACTGGATCGGCGTGCATACCAACCTGTTCAGGTATCTCGGCGGCGTGCCGAAGTTCGTGGTCTGCGATAATCTCAAGGCCGCCGTGACCAACCCCGATCGCTACGATCCCGGGATCAACCGAACCTATGCCGAGATGGCCGGTCATTACGGCACCGCGATCCTTGCGGCGAGGCCGAGACGACCGAAGGACAAGGCCAAGGTCGAGGTCGCCGTCCAGATCGCACAGCGCTGGATTTTGGCGCGCCTGCGCAATCAACGGTTCTTTTCCCTGGCAGAGCTGAATGCTGCGATTCGTACCCTGGTTGTCGAGCTCAACGCCCGGCAGATGCGCGGATTCGGCACCAGCCGTGCCGAACTGTTTGCCGAGGTCGACCGTCCCAAGCTGGGGGAGTTGCCGGAGCAGCCCTATGTCTTTGCGCGCTGGAAGCGTTGCCGCGTCGCCCCCGATTATCACGTCGAGGTCGATGGCCATTGGTATTCCACGCCGTATCGCCTGATCCGTGAACTCGTCGATGTTCGCATCACCGACAAGACGGTCGAGATCTTCCACAAGGGCCAGAGGATTGCCAGCCACCCGCGTGCGCCGAACCGGCGCGGCCACACCACAATTGCCGACCACATGCCGAGCGCGCATCGCCGCTACGGCAAGTGGACGCCGGGAGGGCTGATCGCCGCCGGCGAGAAGATCGGCCCATCGACCGCGGCGTTTTTCCAGGCCGTCATCGCGGCCCGGCCGCATCCAGAACAAGGCTTTCGCACCTGCCTCGGCATCCTGGCGCTGACCAGGAGCTACGACGATGCCCGCATCGACGCCGCCTGCCGGCGCGGCATCCTGATCAAGGCGCATTCCGTCGCCTCGATCCGTTCGATCCTCAAGAACGGACTGGATCGCGCATTCCTCGACGAGGCAACCGACGACCACCCCCTGCGCCACGGCAACATCCGCGGTCAGGACTATTTCCACTGAACCCTGGAGATCCCTATGCTGACACATCCTACCCACGAACGGCTGATCACGCTCGGCTTGACCGGCATGGCCAAGGCCATGGAGGAACAACGACGATCACCCGATCTCAACGCGCTGTCGTTCGAGGAGCGCGTCGGCTTGCTGGTTGATCGCGAGGCCGCAGAGCGCGACACCAAACGTCTCACCACCCGCCTCAAATTCGCAGCCCTTCGGCAAAACGCATGCGTGGAAGATATCGACCTGCGCACGCCGCGCGGCATCGATCGCGCTGTGTTCGCCAAATTGATCGCCGGCGATTGGATCGCCCGTCATCAGAACCTGCTGATCACCGGGGCAACCGGGCTCGGCAAAAGTTGGATTGCCTGTGCACTTGGCCACAAGGCCTGTCGCGACAATCGATCGGTCCAATACCATCGCGTGCCCCGCCTGTTCGAGGCGCTCGCGCTGGCCCGCGGCGACGGCCGCTATGGCCGCCTGCTCAAAACCATCAGCCGCGTGCAGCTGCTGGTACTCGACGATTGGGGCCTGTCGGTGCTCAACCCGTCAGAGCGACGCGACCTTCTCGAGATCCTCGATGATCGCCACGGTCGCGCCTCCACCGTCGTCACCAGCCAGGTCCCGGTCGATCAATGGCACGCCGTCATCGGCGACCCAACATTGGGCGACGCCATCCTGGACCGCCTCGTTCACAACGCCCACCGCCTCCAACTCAGCGGAGAAAGCATGCGAAAACAGAACGCGCGAAACAGAACGCTTGACGAAGCCGCGAACCCCTGAACCAATCACCAAGTCGGCCAAAGCGGCTGCTCATGATCGCCTGAAATGTCTGCTCACGATCAAATGAAACGAGCGCTCACCATCGAGTGAAATCGCCGCTCACGATCACCGAAATGCGCATGCGTCATCAAGTTCTTCCCGACGAGCCCGGAGCTGTTCGCGAGACCATCAGGAAACTCTTGGTTGGCGGACGCAAGCAACAGCCGCGGCGTCTCCACGGCATAGCCTGCCACGACGACATTCTTTGCGCGCTGAAAGTGCCAAGCGCTCTCGCGGTGATAGTGCACGCCCGTCGCGCGGCCTGCGGGCCCCGTCTCGATCCGCCCGACCATCGCAAGATCACGGATTTCGGCGCCCGCAGCGAGTGCGCGCGGTATCCATACGGTCAGGGCCGACCGTTTGGCGTTGGTGGTGCACCCAAAGCGACAAAATCCTCGGTAGGCACAGGGCGGACTTTTGCCCTCGGGGCCCGCGTGTGGCGCGGAAAGCGTAGCGAGCGGCGTCTCGGTCCATTTGATGCCGATCGCCTCGCATCCCTTGGCGAGAAGTTTGCCGGCGTCGTTTAACTCATGCGCGCGATATGGGTAGCGCGGACGTTTCGGACCCCAGGGGTATGTTAGCGGTCCGGAGATGTTGATCTGCCGTTCGGCCTCTCCGTAATAGTGCCACATCTCCTGCCAGCTGATTGGCCAGTCCGCGCCATAACCAAGTGTGGTGCGCGCCCTGAACCAGTCGGGTCGGAAACGCAGCGACACCATCGCGTAATGGACAGTAGAGCCACCCACTGACTTGCCCGAATTCTTGCCGCCCATCTGGATCGGGTTGGGCCCATCGACGACGCGCGCGTCGTTCCAGTAAAGTTTGTTCTGCTCGGTCTCGTCGGATGCAAAGTCCTCCAGTGGGCGGAAATAGGCCCCGGCATCGAAGCCGATTACCGAGAAGCCCTGCTCCGCCAGTAGCGCCGCCAGCGTACCGCCGCCTGCCCCTGTACCGACAATTGCGAAATCCACCTCCTCAGTCTCAGAAAATTCGCGCATCGGCACCCACGCACCGCGGCGAAAGACGTCGGGAGCCTTCCCGTCTTTCGCACGCGGCGCGGCAAAAGGATCAGATAACACGGCAGTTCTCCCGCTCGACCTTATCCTCGTCGCCGGGCGGTGCCTCGACTGCCTCCCACGGATCAGGCCGATCGCCGTCGAGGCGAACGTAGCCACGTGGCGATGCTGGACCGCCGAAGCCGATCTCATTCCACGCCTTGGGATGCTCGTAATAGAGCGGCGGGACGTCGACAAGAATGCGGCGGTCAAAAAATGTCTTGGCGTCGATGCCGGCCCAACGCTCACCCGAGACTTTGCCCTGTTGCATGGCTAACAAGAGAGCGTCTTGGTTTTCTTCGGAAAGCTCGGAGAATCCGTGAGCGCCATGTTTCGCCCGCGCCTCGCCGTCGAGCGCGGCGAGCGCCTTCCGCCATGCCTCTTGCATGTAGGGCATGTCCACCTCGCGAAAGCCACCTCCGTGATTGGCAAGCAACTTTGCGTCCAGCAGCGCAACGAGCGATACCGCGTCAGTCTCGCCCGGTTGGGGCACGATGCGTCGGCACAAGGCATCGGCTACTTCCCATTCTTCTTCCGTGAAAAATCTCGGCATGTTGGGTGTCGCTAAACGCTCGTCTACGACGCGCCGGGTGACGGCATCCCAAGACGGCGAGTTGCGCTTGGCAAGGACGTCATAACCTGGATAACGGGGAAGCTTAGTCACGGGCGTGATCCTTCAACAGTGCCAGCGCGGCGAGACCGGCCAAGGCAAGGCCAGTGAAGGCAGGTGGGGCCGGTAGCGGCGGCCCGGCGAACGCGTTTTGCCGCCAATTGCGCCATCCGCCCATACCGCGCGAAACGCCATAGGCGTGCAAGGCAACACCTGCGACGCCCATCACGGCCGTTGCCATCAACCACGCTTTCGATGGTATCCGTCTGGCCTCCGCACGACCGACGGCGGCCTTTGCAAGGAGCCCGGCCGCAACCGGCGGCATTGTCACCGGAAGCAACATCGCCGGATTGTGGAAAGCCCCGCGAAAATGGAGTAAGCCAGCCTCCACCGACGTACCAAGCATCGATAGGCTAGTGGCCGCTGCAACCACACGTCCTGCGGGTAAGTTAAATACGCGGGGCCGGATCCCGGGCCTGTTTTCGCGCACCCGTTCGGCGAGAAACCCCATTAGACCCGACAACGACATCGCGGCGGGAGCGCCGAGCGGCGCCGAATAGAATAAGTTTTGCCAGTTAAATCCCCCAACCTTCTTGGTGACATTGTAAATGTGGAACCCGGTGCCGATTATTCCAACCAAGCCCGCTGCGGCATATACCGCGTCGCGCACAGGGTGCGCACCGTGCCGTTTGTCAGAGAGCCCGTGTGCGCTCACGGCAATTGACGCAAGCGAAGTGAGGATCGGCGTCCACATCGCCTTGTTATGAAAATTGCCGCGATAGTGCTCCATCGCACTGTCCAGTAGAACGGAGCCCGCGATCATTCCCGCGGCGCGATTGAGCCGCCGCGCAGCAACGACGATCTCGGTTGGCTTCATTCGGAGTTGGGGGATTCTCGCCGGTCGCAAACCCGCAGCGGTCGCATCAAGCGCCGGATGGCTCCCCCGGTGACGGGTCCTTGCCATCGGCTCAGTCCTTGCTCGGCAGGATGCCCGCCAGCATCTGCCGTGCGCTGTTCTTGATAACACTGGCGAGTTCTGGTTCGTCCTCCATCATCGTCATAAAGTGTTTGGCATCCTTGAGCGTGATGTGCGGTGGCAAGGGCGGCACGTTGGGATCAGCGCGCATGTTCATGACGACCGGACGGTCGGAGGCCAGTGCCTCGTCCCAAGCCGCACCGATTTTCTCCGGATCGTCGCAATAGATACCCTTCAGCCCAATCAGTTCGGCATATTTGTGATAAGGGAAATCCGGGATCGCCTGCGTCAGCGGTGTCTTGCCCTCGCCGAGTTGGATACGCTCTTCCCACGTCACTTGGTTGAGGTCACGATTGTTGAGAACCATAATGATGAACCGGGGATCTCTCCAGCGTTGCCAGTATTTGCTGACCGTAATCATCACATTGAGCCCATTCATCTGCATCGCACCATCGCCGATGAATCCAATCACCGGTCGATCCGGAAAGGCCATTTTGGCGGCAACCGCGTAAGGCGTCGCGGCGCCCAGGGAAGCGAGCCCGCCGGACAGTGAGCCTTTCATTCCCCGCCGGATCTTGATGTCCCGCGCGTACCAGTTTGCTACTGATCCGCTGTCGCCGGTCATGATGACGTCGTCAGGAAGCTTCGGTGAAAGCTCATGGAAGATACGCTGCGGATTAATCGGATCGGCGGGTTCCATGGCTCGATCCTTGAGCGTTTCCCACCATTTAGTGACACCCTTCTCGATACCTTCGCGCCATCCAGTGTTAATGTTCTGCTCGAGTAACGGCAGCAGCGCGGCGAGCGTCTCCTTGCTGTCTCCAATCAGCGAGTAATCCATAGGATAACGGAGCGAAACATTGGCTCCATCAATGTCGATCTGAATGCCTCTTGCATTACCCGGCATAGGCAGAAATTCGCTGTAAGGAAAGGCAGAGCCAATCATGAAAAAGGTGTCGCACTGCTTCATCAGGTCCCAACTCGGCTTGGTGCCGAGAAGACCGAGCGATCCGGTGACGAACGGTAAATCGTCAGGTACTGCCGCCTTGCCGAGCAGAGCCTTGGCAACCCCGGCGTTGAGACGGTTGGCAACGGCGATCACCTCATCGGTTGCATGCAGCGCACCAGCGCCGACAAGCATCGCCACCTTCTTGCCCTTGTTAAGAATTTCCGCAGCCCTTTTTAGATCATCCATGTTCGGCAAGGTCGCGGCGCCGGGATAACCAACGCCGGTATGCGTCGCGCCGTGAGCCATCGGCGGATCGACGTATACGACTTCCTGGAGGTCATTCGGGATCACGACGCACGTGACGGCGCGTTTGGCTTGCGCGATGCGCACCGCCCGATCGATGCAGGTTCGCACCTGCTCAGGCACCACCGCGGTAATTACATATTCGGTCACGTCAGCGAACAACGTTTGAAGATCGACTTCCTGCTGATAGCTCGCGCCTAACGCGGAGCGCGCTTGCTGGCCGACGATGGCCACCACGGGCACATGATCCGCCTTCGCGTCATACAGTCCGGTCAGCAGATGAATCGCGCCTGGTCCCGAAGTCGCATAGCAGAGACCGGGCTGACCTGTAAATTTCGCGTGCGCGGAAGCCATGAACGCCGCCATTTCTTCGTGGCGGACCTGAACATAGTCCATGAAGCTCTTGGCCTTTTCGAGCGCGACATCCAGTCCGCCTACGCCGTCTCCGGGATAGCCATAAACTCGTGAGAGACCCCATTCCGAGAGCCTTTGCCAGACGAATTCAGCGACATTCTGTGACATCGAGGTCTCCGCGAAACTGGCACAGTAACAACAATGGCAATAGAGCCGATGCTTTAGACATCCAACCGCTTGGCGATCTGGTGAAGAACCGCCGCTCCGCCAATCACCGCAGCTAGGAGAAATGCCGTCTTGTGCCGATTTGTGAACATCGCCCAACTCACGCTGCGCGATTGCCGATCGAATCGGCCATGCGCGCCATAGTCTCCGGGCACCGGATCGAATAGATTGGCGGGCGCATCGGGCGACGTCGGCTTTTCTGAAAGCTGACCAGAATACCCAGCGGTGGCGAGATAGCGATCGATCAGTCCGGGCGCGATGCGGTTGGCAAGGATTGCCTTGATGGTTGGCCAGCCAACCCAGATGTCACGGCGCTTGTGTGTGGCGGCAAAGAAGATCGCGCGCGCCGGCACTTCGGGTTCAAAAATCGGAGCGACCGGCTTCGGTTTCCGTCCCATTTTATTAAGCGCCCAGTCGAACTGCGGGGTATTCACCGCCGGCAGATCAACTATCGTCAACTGGATATCCAGCTTGTCGTGAAATATCTCGGATCTGAGACTATCGGTGAAGCCCCTGATCGCTGCCTTGGCACCACAATAGATCGATTGCAGCGGCACCGAGCGGTAGGCAAGCGCGGAACCCACATTGACGATGGTGCCGCGATTGCGCACGCGCATTCGCTTTAGCGCTGCCATCATGCCATGCACCTGTCCGAGATAAGTGACTTTGGTTCCGCGCTCGACCTCTTCCGCCGTCAGCTTGGACACGGGGGCAAATACCGTCGCCATGGCAACATTCACCCAGACATCGATGGGCCCGAGCTCGGCCTCGGTGCGATCGGCGGCGGTTTCAACTGCCGCGGGATCGGCGACATCAGTCGGAATCGGTAGCGCGCGCACCCCGTACTGCCGTATTTGTTTTGCCGCCCGCTCAAGCCGATCTGGATCGCGCGACAGCAGCGCGACATCGAAGCCTTGCCGGGCAAACTCCTCGACCGTGGCGCGGCCAACGCCCGCTCCGGCGCCGGTGATTACCGCCACTTTCGCCATGGTTCTTCTCCTGGACATGGTTTCTAACGAATGGTCGCGGCGCTTGGTTCCGAGGCATCCCAACCCGTGACCCAAGTGAAGGCATCGCGGCGCAGATGAAAGTTACCGACAGATTGAGGCTCGCCGCTTGCGCTCAAAGCTACGTTGGCATTGCCATGCGCTGCGCCAGGCTGGCCATAATCCAGATGGTGCCCGCGACCATGATGGTCAGCAACAACGCTGAGAACAAGAGCAGCTGCAAATCCTCACGCTTCTGCTTGAAGCCGATATGCAGGAAGAAGCGGAAGTGCACCAGAATTTGAACCAGCGCCAAGACGCCGATGAAAAGAAGCAATGGAAAGCGAGGAATGCCGGGGAACCAATATATGAGCGCAAACGGTTCAACGGTCAGCAAAAGCGCCAGACTAATGCCCCAGACGTACGAGAGGAACTCTTCACGCTCCTCTTGCTTGCGTTGGGTGCGCTCATCGCAAGCACTTGTTTGTCCGCTGGGTAGCGATAGACGCGATATGCCACGGGCCCAATGCATGAGCACGACCGGCACCACGATCAGCAAAAGCGCCAAACCAATGTCCGCGACGTAGGAGCGGAATTCTCGACGCCCTGCCTGCTTACGCCTCGACCGGTCGTTGTTATTGCCTTTTCGTTCCCTCATGCTAGCCCCGCCAGGTAAACCACCGAGAACATCGCGATCCAGACGATGTCGAGAAAATGCCAGAACAGCGAAAGCCGCATGATACCGAGCTTGGTCTTCGTATCCAGGCCGTAGCGCGCGATCTGGCCCACCAGGCAGATCAGCCAGACGCAGGCGGCGGTAACGTGCAGCCCGTGCAGCGGTACCAGATCGAAGAATGCGGACAGAAAACCACTACGGCTGGGTATGCCGCCTTTGGCAAACATGCTGTTGAAGTCGTGCAGTTCGAAGCCCAGGAAGGCAACACCCAGTACCAGCGTTACAGCCAGCCAAACGATCAACCGCGCTTTGCTGCGCTTGTACTTCAATGCCAGCGATGCCATGCCAAAAGTAAAGCTGCTGGCCAGCAGCAGCAGTGTCTCGATGAAGACGCTCTTGATGTCATATAGCTGATGCGGCCCTGGGCCCCCCGCGGTGCTATTCAACGACGTCACGTAAGTGGCGAACACCATGCTGAACAGGATGGAATCGCTCATAAGGAAGACCCAGAACCCGAACATCACGGTTTCGGCGGCATCGTTATCCCTGCCATGCGCGGGTCCGAGATTCAGTCCCGGATGCTTGAAGACTTGCTGGCTCATGGCACTACCCCATTGGCCTGATGCTGAGCGAGACCGTCGTTGGCCGGGCTGCGTTCGTCCGCACGGGAGATGGCGGTAGCGACTGCCACGGCGTTTAGCCAGCGGTCGCTTTGCTGGCGGACGTCCTGCGCCGGGACGATGCGGGTAGTATCGCGCGCGAAACCACGGATGATCATGGCCGCTATCGCGGCCGCGAAAGCCAAGATCACTATCCACCAGATATGCCAGACGAGGCCGAAGGCGAGCACGAAACCAATCAGCCCGATCAAGGGGCCCATGGCGCTATTCTTTGGTAGCTCGATATCCTTATAAGTATCGGCCCGCTGATAGGCGCTGCCATCTTCTTTGGACATGGTGAATGCATCGCGGCCCTTGACCACGGGGATCACCGCAAAATTGTATTCGGGCGGTGGCGCCGACACCGCCCATTCCAGACTGCGGCCATCCCAAGGGTCGCCCGCGAGAACACGGTTCTCGTTCCGACGTTTGATGGACACCCAAAGCTGTATTGCCAGCGCTGCCAACGCGACAAGAATCAGCAGCGCGCCAAGGAACGCCGCCCATTCGAGCGGCACATATGAGGGCTGGGCGTAGGCCACCGTGCGCCGAGGAAGACCCATGAGTCCCAACGCATATAGCGGGAAGAACGCGAGCATGAACCCGAAGATCCAGCATAACGCTGAAAGCATGCCCCAGCGCTCGTTAAGGCGAAAGCCGAACGCCTTGGGAAACCAGAAATGATAGGCGGAAATCATGCCAAACAACACGCCCGGCACTGCAACATTGTGGAAATGGGCAACCAGGAACACCGTGTTGTGCACCTGATAATCGACGGTGGGATCAGCCAGCAGGATGCCGGTCATGCCACCGAGAACAAAAAGCAGGATGAAGCCGATCGAATAGACCATTGGCACGGTGAAGCGCACCCTGCCGCGAAACATCGTCAGCATCCAGTCATAGATTTTCACTCCGGTGGGAATTCCGATCAGCATCGAAGCGATACCGAACACCGCATTGATGTTGGCGCTCTGCCCCATGGTGAAGAAGTGGTGCAGCCACACTGTGAACGACAGGATCGCGATCGCCATGGTGGCCATCACCAGCGATAGGTAGCCGTACAGCGTCTTGCCGGAAAATGTCGAAATGATCTCCGAATAGACACCGAAGGCCGGCAGGATCAGGATGTAGACTTCCGGATGTCCAAACAACCAGAACAAGTTGGCGAAGTTCATCATGTTGCCACCAAGGGCATTGGTGAAAAAGTGGAACCCAAGATAGCGATCAAGGGCCAGTTGCGCCGTAGCCACGGTCAACGGCGGCATCGCGAAAATCATGATGACGCTGGTACATAGCGCGGTCCACGTGAACAGTGGCATCCGCGTCAAATTCATGCCGGGCGCTCGCTCCTTATAAATAGTGACGGCAAAGTTGATGCCCGTGAAGGTGGATCCGAGCGAAGCCAACGAAAGCGCCCAGATCCAGTAATCCGGGCCGACGCCGGGACTGAACGTCGCCTCCGTGTAGGGCGGATAACCAAACCAGCCACCAGTGGAGAATTTGCCAATCACCAGCGACACCATCACAAGTGCTGCGCCCGCCGCAGTCAGTCCTAGACTGATGGAATTGAGCACGGGGAAGGATACGTCGCGCGCGCCGATCTGCAACGGCATCACATAATTGATGATACCGGTAAGGAATGGCATCGCCATGAAAAAAGTCATGATGGTGCCGTGCGTGCTGAACAGTTGCGCGAAATGATCCGGCGAGAGAAAGCCGCCACCCAGGCCAAATGCCTGCTGTCCCCGCATCAACGCCGCTTCGATGAGCGCACGTACCAGCATGACGAGCGCGATCGTCACGTACATGATGCCGATCTTCTTGTGGTCGACACTGGTCATCCAGTCCGACCAAAGCGCGTGCCATAACTTGTACCTCGTCAGCAGCGTGACCAGCAAGATTGCGCCGATCACCACCATCGACGCGGCCGCAGTGGCGATGCAGCCGTTGATAATGTTGCTTTCGGTGGGGCGCTGGAGCATGTCCCACTTAGGCGTATATTTTGAGGTCTTGTTGCCATAGCGATATCGCCAGGCAAAGAACGGCAGCAGCAGGAAACTGCAAAAGCCGGCTGCCGCCGACGCCTTGCGCGCCAAGGCTGCCGCGCTATTCGACCACTTCAATGACGTGTTTTGGAACGAGGACATAGGCTTTTATGCCTTTTGCCTTGACGGCGACAAAAAGCAGGTTCTCTCCCTCGCATCGAACCCGGGACAATGTCTCTGGTCGGGGATTGTGCCCCCGGAACGAGCGCGACGAGTGGTCGAACGACTAATGCGACCGGATATGTGGAGCGGCTGGGGTATCCGCACCTTGTCGTCCGATCACGTTAGCTTCAATCCGTATCACTATCAGGTTGGCGCAGTGTGGCCGCACGATAACGGCTTCATTGCCCAAGGTATGAAACGGTATGGCTTCCATGACGAAGCCAATAGGATTGCCGAGGCCGTCACGCGCGCGATTGATTTCTTTGAGTTGGACCAAGTACCGGAGCTTTACGCTGGCACGCAGAAAGAACTGGGATCATTCCCGGTGCAATATCTCGGCGCCAATGTTCCTCAGGGCTGGGCCGCGGGAACGATGTTTTCTCTTCTCCAGGCCATACTGGGATTTCAGCCGGATGCGCCAAACGGCAAACTATATGTCGATCCCGTCCTACCCGATTGGCTGCCCGAAATAACTGTTCGCGACCTCAAACTAGGCAAGGAGAGCTTTGACATTCGTTTCGTTCAATTCGGCAACGATACGCAATTCCAAGTGCTAAAAGGCCCACCGGATGGCGTATCGCGGCGACCGATGGCCATGCTTCGCCCCGGAGGTATAAAAGAGGTGTGCCTTACCAAAGGGCAGGAGATCGGTTTGAAAACGTTCTGACATAAGCTCCCAGTGGAAACATCGGCGCCGCTCGCCGTTCAATAAATGTCGAGCATAGAGTCTCGACACTATACGCCGGAGAGTCGAATTGACCGAGCACTATGACCTGATCGTTATCGGCAGCGGCCCCGGCGGCGCTTCGCTCGCCCAAGCACTTGCCCCGACCGGAAAGCGCATCCTGATCCTTGAGCGCGGCGATTATCTGCCGCGTGAGGAGGCGAACTGGAGCGCGCAAGCCGTCTTCGTCGACGGCAGATATCAGGCCTCCGAGACATGGATCAATGCTGATAGCGGCACTTTCAGCCCGCAACTGCACTATTATGTGGGCGGCAATTCCAAGGTCTATGGCTCAGCGCTGTTTCGACTGCGCGAACGCGATTTCGACGAGATCACACATGCCGGCGGCATATCGCCAGCGTGGCCGCTCAAGTATCACGTCTTCGCCCCCTATTATGACTCCGCAGAGACGTTGTTCCATGTCCACGGCGCGCGCGACGAAGATCCCACTGAGCCCCCGACAACCAAGCCTTACCCCTATCCTGCAATAAAGCATGAGCCCAAGGTTGCCGAGCTGTCCGACAAGCTGACTGGCATCGGTCTCAAGCCTTTCCATCTCCCGCTCGGTATCTTGCTTGATCAGAAAGAGGATGGCTTCGCCACGCCGACTAGCACCTGCATGCGCTGCAGCGCATTCGATGGCTTCCCCTGTCTCCTCAATGGCAAGGCGGATGCACAGGTGATCTGTATTGATCCGATGCTGGCGAAACACGACAATGTGACTCTAATGACCAGCGCCTATGTCTCGAAGCTCGGGACCGATGTCAGTGGCCGGCGAGTCGATGCCGTCCATGTAGAACGCAACGGACAACAGGAAATCTATTCGGCCAACATTGTGGTAGTTGCGTGTGGATCGCTTTCCTCCGCGTTACTTCTATTGCGCTCCGCCAATGACCGTCATCGCAACGGACTCGCCAACAGCTCTGACCAGGTTGGACGCAATTACATGCGCCACGAAATGAGCATCGTCATGGCGGTGATGCGTCACGTCAACGAGACAGTGTTCCAGAAGACGTTGGCGTTCAGCGATTTTTATTTCGGCAGCGACGATTGGGACTATCCCCTCGGCCTGATCCAGATGTGCGCGACCAGCCACGCCGACCAGATAAAGGGTGAGGAACTGCCCGGTTGGCTCGAGTGGCTGCCCAATATGCCATTCGGCGAGATCGCTCGCCATTCGATGGATTTCTGGTTGCAAGCCGAGGACTTGCCTCATTCGAACAACCGCGTCTATTACAAGGAGGGCAAGGTTCATCTCGATCTAATTCCAACCAATCCTCAAGCGCTCGAACATTTGAAGCGCAAGCTGAAGGATGTTCTGTCGAAGATTGGCTGGCCCGCCGTGTTGCTCGAACGCTCGCTCTATCTCGGCAAGAATATCCCGCTCTCCGGCACCGCGCACCAGGCGGGCACATGCCGCTTCGGCACAGATCCGGCGACGTCGGTGCTGAATCTGGATTGCCGCGCCCACGAAGTCGACAATCTCTACATCACCGACGCGAGCTTCTTCCCCTCTATCGGCGCGGTGAACCCAACGCTCACGATCATCGCGAATGCGCTGCGCGTGGCCGATATCATCAAGGAGCGGCTATGACGACGTCGGAAATCGTCGCGCTCGTCGTTCGTTATGGCCTTGTGCTGCTGTTCCTGCCGTTCAGCGCACTCGACAAGATTTTCGGTTTCGATCACGCGGTCAAGCAAGCGCAGAGCATGTTCAAGCCGCGTCCGATCGCGATCACGATGATCCTGATTGGTCTGTTTGTCGAAATCGTCTGCACGCTCGGCGTCGTCACCGGCATCGCCGACCGGGCGTGTGCCTTCATCATTGCCGGCTACTGCGTTGCGACAGCGGTTCTATATAAACAATTCTGGGCACAGGGCGATTTCTGGTCTGATCCCGACGGCAAGGGTCGTACACTGCTGTGGGACTTCCTGAAGAATCTGTCGCTTGGCGCCGGCTTCCTGCTGATCGTCATCGGCACGGACGGCACAGGGCTTGTCCCCTTCCTCCATGCCCCCCTGGCCTCCAGCCATCCTTACCGAGTACACCCATGAGCGATCAAGCTCCCAAGGCAGGCCCCAAGCCATCCGTTCCCTATTGGCATCTGCATGTCGATGGCGATGGCATCAGCCATCTGTCGCAATGCGCGCTCACCGATTACGAGCTCAAGGCAGTCGGCCCAGCGGACCCGCAGTGGAACGACAAGATGGAGCGCGGCGAGGCCACCGTTGTCTTCACCGTCCAACCCGTCGGTTGGGTAGGCGACTGGCATGAGAACCCGGCGCCACAATGGATCATCGTGCTGTCCGGCCGTTGGTGGATCGAAAGCATGGACGGCACGCGCATCGAGCAGAGGCCGGGCGACTTCTCGTTCGGAGAGGATCAAGGCTGCACCGAAACCGATGGCAAGAAGGGCCACAAGTCCGGCGCGATCGGCGACGAACCGTGCTGCCTGATGACCATCCAGCTGCATGTCGATCCGATGCGCGAGCCATGCCACCTGACATGATTTTCCGGGAGATCGCAGGTTTTCGGCTCGTTTCCGCTGATCCCGCGCGGTTGGTCACCTTTTATCGGGCGATCGGTTTCGATGCCGACGAGGCAACCCCCATTCCCGTTGCGGACATGAAACTGCTCGGCCTCGCAGGCGCCGGTTCGCGGATCGCAATGTCGCTCAGCCGAAGCCGCGTGGATCTCGAAAGCTTCGATCATCGGGGTCGCCCCTATCCACGTGATACGACTGCCTGCGATCTTGTGTTCCAGCACCTCGCGCTCGTCACAGACGATGCGGAGGCCGCATGGTCTCGCGCACGCGACGCAGGCGCCACGCCGATCAGCCAGGAGTGCCCGGTAACGCTGCCCAAGTCCGCCGGCGGTGTGACTGTGGTCAAGTTTCGCGATCCCGAAGGTCATCCGCTCGAATTCATCCAATTTCCGCGAGGCGCTAATCGCGAGTGGGAGGGCACGGGCATAATGGGCATCGACCACAGCGCGATTTCGGTCAGCGATGTCGCGGCCAGCCGGCACTTCTATGCGCGTCACGGGCTAAGACCGGGAAATGCGACGCTCAATCACGGCCCAACCCAAGTAGCGCTCGACGGACTCGACGGCGTCGAGGGTACGCGTCCGACGAGGACCGCCTTGTTTGACGAGGGTATCTCGTGAAGCATGTGACCTTAAGTTTAGCTTTAAGGTCATCAGGCGATGCGGGTTGAGGTTTTAGACCCTATGTTCGCGGTGCGCTGAAAGGCGGCCCGCCTCACGGCATGCAACGATCCGAGGATTGAGCCGTCTGGAGACGGCAGAGAGCCTCATGCATGGGAGACGGGCCACATGGATTCTATCATTTACGTTGGACTTGATGTGCACAAAGCGACCGTGTCGGTAGCAGTTGCCGAGGGCGGGCGGTCTGGCGAGATCCGCCAAATTGGCGTCTTTGCAAACCGCGCGGACGTGCTGACCAAGATGGTGGCGCGGCTGGTGCGTCCTGGGCTTCGCTTGAGCTTCTGCTACGAAGCGGGCCCCTGCGGCTATGGCTTGCATCGGTTGTTGACGGGGCTCGGGCATGGCTGCGTGGTCATCGCGCCCTCGCTAATCCCGATCAAAGCGGGTGACCGGGTGAAGACCGATCGGCGCGACGCGCTGATGCTGGCAAAGCTGCACCGAGCGGGCGAATTGACAGCTGTCTGGGTACCGGACGTCGCGCACGAAGCCATGCGGGATCTGGTTCGAGCACGAACGACGGCAGTGCGGGTACTGGGCAAGGCGCGCCAGCATCTCGGTGGCTTTCTACTTCGCCATGCCAAGATCTTCGCGGGACAGGGAGCCTGGACGCTGGCCTACCGGCGCTGGCTCACGACGGTGCGGTTCGACCATCCGGCCCAGCAGATTGTGCTGCAGGACTACATCTACGCTGTCGAGGACGCCGAGAAGCGAATTGCCCGCCTGGTGCAACAGATCGAGCAACAGGCTGTTGAAGAAGTGTCCGGTCTGGCTTTAGGGGGTGGATTGATCGCCGTTGCGATAGGCGAATGTGATCTGGATCGAGCGGCGTCGAGCAGTTTGGCGTGCGGTGGGACGGCGCGGTCATGCTGGCACCGCCATGAGCTTCGGCAGTCGCACCAGATTGTAAGCGGCGGCTGCGAAGGTGAAGGCCCATCCGACGCGGTCGCGGCCGCGGAAGCGGGTCTTGTCCTGGCGGGCGACCGTCTTAATCCAGCCGAACGCTTCCTCAATGCGCTTGCGGATGCGCTGGCTGACGGCATAGCCGCTGTGCCGCGTCGTGCGTCCGTCGATCGCCGAGCTTCGGCCGCTCGTGTTCTGCGCCACGTGCGGCGTCACCTTCATCGAGCGCAACTCGTTGACGAAGTCCTCCGTGTCATAGGCCTTATCAGCGCCAAGCGTGATAGCCGGGGGCCGGTCGGCGCGAGGTTCTCCCGTTCCAGCGCCTTCAACGTCTACCCCTTTGAGGGTTCTCGGTATTGACGTTCATTCTTAGCACCTCTTGCAATCGCCTATCCACCTCCGCCTGCATTCTCGGGTTGGCGGCCATGGCAACCACTTGCCCGCTCTCGTCGCGGCGCACATTGGCTGCGCAGCCGTAAGCCCGCAGAAGCTGTTCGACGGCCACGATGCTGATTGCTGGCTGAGCCTGCTGCGGGGGCGCCGGCACGTGCATCTGCAATCCTTCAGGCCGAATGTCTTCTATCCTTGGTCCTACGTCCTCTTCTCTCGGCCTGCTTTTTGTTCTGGTCCTACCGGTTGTTCTGGTCCTGCTGTTGTTGGTTGTTTTGGTTGGCCTGGGGGCTCTATTTTTCGTCGACATGTTCAAGTCCTGTTCTCGCTCACCATCGCGCCGACCCCTTAATGAGGAGTAACGGCGGGTTCTGATACGACGCTAATTCGTTCTCAAAGAACGAATCGTAATCGAGAAAATCCACTTGGAGAGTCTTAACGGCAGGTTGCCTATCTTTCTTCCTCCATCGTTACCGCGACATTTCCATTCGCCGACAACCTCACCTTGTTGCCTTCCACACCAACGATAAGACCCTTATCGATGAAATGGTGATGACCCTTATGCGCACCCTCACCGCTGTCCTTCTTGGTTAGCTTAATCCTTCCACCTTCAACCTTGTCCACTGTGCCCACATGAGCCCCATCGGCGCCGATGACTTCCATATGCTCTTTGATTTCCATAACCGTCTCTCTTGTGCGCATGACAAGGCTTGATGAGAGAAACGGTTCCACCCTCTGGCTCTGTTCCGTTCCCAAAGAACGAATCGGTAGCTCGGCCAATCCTTCACTTTTCCGAGTACACGCCTTACGAGAGGATTATTGGAACAAAAGTTCCTCCTCCGCGTCATTCTGTCCGGCAACAAGTGCCTTGACGGAGTCCAAATGGCCAGGACATCGCGTGTAGAACATGCAAACGATCGGAGCAAAGATAAACAAAGCAGCAGCGCGCAGCTTTTCGGCGAGATCGCAAATAGTGCGTCGCGGCAGGCTGGTCGCGCGCCAATCTTTGTCGCCGCTGTCGCGCTTGTTTTGATTTGGGCGGTTACAGGCCCGTTATTCGAATTCTCCGACACCTGGCAATTGGTGATCAACACCGGGACGACCATCGTGACGTTCCTGATGGTGTTTTTGATTCAGAACTCCCAAAACCGAGATGGTGCGTCCGTCGCTGAAGCGAGCCAGTATCTCCTGTATCTACTTCTCGGCATCGTCGCTCATCTTCACGCTCCTCTCAGCCGTTCTTTCTAATATAGAGGGCATCCTACGAGGCCCGTCCTTCGATTTTTTGGTTCGATTGATGTGGCCGCACATCTCCTCGGACGAGGCGCACGGGAATTGCCTTCGGCTTTTCACCGCCTGACGACCGATACTTTGCAACGCGCTTGAGGGATGGGTTGGGCGAAGGAGGTCACACGCCCCGGCGGTCAAGGACCGTGCGGCAGCAGCGAGCCCGGTAAGCTGCGGAAGAGGTCGGCACGCGAAGTGCGTGCGGAGCGCCCTGCCTCGCCCGACAAGACAGACCTTGCGCAGCCCGTACCGAAAAAAGCGGGCGGCCCTGCCCGGCAATAAAGCGACCTCCGCCGTGATGGGCGTTACCATCAGCAAACCTGACAAGGCGTTATGGCCAGGCGCCGGGAAGAATGCGGGGGAAACAAAGCTCGATCTTGTAAAATAGCTGGAAGCTGTCGGGCTGTGATGATCGAGCACCTCAAAGGCCGGCCATGTTCGATCATTCGTGCGCCCGATGGCATCACGGGCGAGACATTCTTCCAGCGTCATGCGATGCCCGGCATTACAAACCTTGTCAGGTGCCGTCCGGAATGCGGTTGGAATTCGGTGTGGCACATTCTCGGGTAACATGAAGGTATCGTTTCAGGCGGCAAGGTCAATCGGCTGATCAATGGGTTGTGTCGAGAGCGTCTGCCAACCGTCCACCTTGCGCATGTTGATCTGTCCTGAAGCGAGCAGCGCCCAGAACAACGTCGTGGCGGTGTCGGCGGATGGCAGAACAGTTTGCGTCTTGATCCGTCGCTTGAATTCTTCGTGCAAACGCTCGATTGCATTTGTGGTGCGTACACTGCGCCATTGGCTCGGCGGCAGGCGCGTGAAGGTGAACAAGCGTTCTCCCGCCTCCTCGAGGCTATCGGCAACGGCGCGATGCTTGAGCCGCCATTTGCGGACGAAGGCCTTGCGGCGCGTTTCGATCTCCTCAGGCGTCGTCGCGTAGATCATGTCGTTGTAATCCGCGGTGATCTCGTCATGCAGCCGCTCGGGGGCATGGGCGAACAGGTTTCTGTGCTTGTGAACCGTGCAGCGGCGTTGCACCCGCACGGCGTCCCAGACGCAGGCAATGGCCTTGTCGAGCCCCGGCGCGCCGTCGACAATGAGGAACTCGGGCCGCCGCAGCCCGCGCTTGATGAGATCGTCGAGGACAGTGCGCCATGCCTCGGCGCTCTCCCCGCCCATGCTCTTGATCGCGAGCAGCACCTTTTGGCCGTCCGCGCGCACGCCGAGGACAACGAGCAGCGAGATCGAGGTCGCCTTGCGGTCGAGCCGCACGCAAACGACGGTGCCGTCGAGGATCAGGCGCACGATCGAATCCTCGGCCAGCGAGCGGGTGTTCCAGGCATCCCAATCGCTCTTCACCTTGCGCCAGGTCCGGCTCACGGTGTCCTTGCCGACGGTGCCGCCGAACAACGCCGCCAGCGCGCGGCGCACCCGCTGGGTGTTGGTGCCGGCAAGATAGGTGCTCGCGATCAGCGCGTCGGCGGCCAGCGTGCGCCGCTGATAGGCCCGCAGCGCCAGGCTCTTCCATTCCGTCGTCCCGCCCGCGGACGTGGTCAGACGGGCGCGCGGCACCGCGATCTCGATCGCCCCGAACGTGCCGGTCAGCGACCGCGTCCGGCTGCCGTGGCGGTGACCCGCAACGCCGGCTCTTCCTTCACTGCCGGTCGTCGGGCTACGCCCGTAACGCGGCCGGGAAAGCGCCGCCTCAAGCTCGCCGCGGAGCAGTTCTTCGATGAACTCACACGATCGAGCCCGCACTTCGGCCTCAAGCGGATCAAACCAGTTGTCGAAAAGATCGCCGGTCATCGGCCGCAGGCTGCAAGGAATCAGGCTTCATGGTAATGCTCGTCATGGCGTGGTCTCCGGTCCGACGCTTCAACGCCGGAATGATTCGAGGTTGAACACCCCGGAGACTACGCCACACTCAATTCCTACCAACTCCGCGACGGGACCCGAAGCTTCTGGATCTTACAATCAACGAACAACTGCAAGGAAGCTACGCCCGCACCTGTCCAGTTGGCGGCTTGGACATCGAGATCACTCTGCCGGGCAAACTGTTCAGCGAATTCCCTTCACATCCACCGATCTTGTCATTGTCTATCAGAGCGAAATACGCCTGATGGCGGAGACCTCTACGGATGCCTCTGTATGATTTGGCCGAGGTGAAAAGTACTGGGTGGCATCCTCATAGCGTCTGGGGCTTCTGGCTTTGGTTGATTGAGGATACGAGCTGCAAAAGCTGCGGCGTGAACGCTTGCGAGGATGGAAGCTGAAGCGGGTTGATCATGTTGTGGCCTTCACTCGCTCAAGCCGTCGCCGGGAACGACGGATCGATGCCGTCAGCCCTCAGCCGATCAATCACGGAGCGGCGGACGTATTCAGATTTGGTTTGAAGCTCGCGATTCGCCGCCGCGTCGATTGCCCCCGAAAGCGATTTCAGTGCGCGAATTGCAGAAGCTTGGTGTGATGTTCCATGGCGTGTCCACATGCTGACGTCATGCGGATCACGGTATAAGGCGCGTCGAGACCTGCCAGCTAAGTTCTGAGCGCATGCAAAGAGTCTGATGAATGTGGAAGACTTGACGGGCTACGGTCCACCGATCTCAATCCGTGAGGTCGGTGACTGTGCTGTCGAACGCGGGAGCGACCTGCCTGCCAACCCACCGATAGGAACCTTTATAATACGATTCAGTTGGCTCACGGGCGATATGCCTGTGCCACTTAACTGCGAGGAGAACACAATGAAGAACAAAACGTCACGTGATCTCTCGTTTCGTCCAAGTAGCTTTGCGGTATGGTCACGCCGAGACCTGATGAGAACGATCGGGCTTGCCGCGGCATTGGCCAGCACGGCTTTTCCCATTTATGCGCAGACCCAGCAGCAAAAGATCAGCAAATCGGAAGCCAAATACCAGGACAAGCCAAACGGAAACCAGCGTTGTCAAATGTGCCAGCACTTCCAGGCTCCAAACCAGTGCGAGTTGGTCGAGGGCGGAATTAGCCCCAATGGCTGGTGCCAACATTTCAAGGCAAAGAATACGTAGCCCGAACGACATGTGCCGTACGGCGCCGGTAGCCAAGGCTGACGATGGGTGAGACATCCGCGAGCAGGACCGCCAGACGGCGCCGGCGCTTCTCGATCGCCGGCCGGCTCGCGTATATATCCGCGGTCGATTCCTGGCGAGAACTGCCGGGCGGCGAAATCGAGTTCACCGACTGCGGAGCGCGGATTAATTGAAAAATGGAAACCCGCCGGCGAGAGGTCACCGGCGGGTCATTACACCACCCATAGGGTAGACGGAGCTGGCCATCCACTCATTCAATGCCCGCAGGCACGCATTCGTTCCCGACAAAAAGGTCACGCGATAGGTCACCAAGGGTCATCCGTTGTGCTCCACCAAAAAGGCCCGCCGGACGAGGTGCCATGCGGGCCTTTTTGGTTCGGGGGTGGACCAGCCAAGTTATCCCCCCGTCCCGGCCGGTTAATGCCGGCGAGGGGCAGGAGTTCCGGACAAAAGAAACCCGCCGGGCATGGCGGGCTGTCAATCTTGGAGGTTTGGGCGCGGGCACATGTCTCTTGGTTATAGAGCGATGATTGATGCCCCGCATGGTCTCAAAAATTCAAGTCCCAGTCTAGCGGCCAGCTAAAAAGATTGAGACTGCATGAACCGGGGATGTCCCGGGTTCTGTTGAATTTCTGAAGAGGTCGGCGTTGCCCACCTTGAGCCGGTAGGCTCGGGGTGCTGATTCCACAAGGAGAGCAACGCCATGACGAGAGATATCACACCGGCTGGTTTGCCGGCGACCGGAGCTGTGGACGAAGCGTTTGCGGAAGTGCGGGCGCGCTTCGATCGGTTCTGCCTTACGGCAGGGATCGAAGTGCTCGGCACGATGATGGAAGCGGATGTCACGGCGGCCTGCGGGCCACGCCACGGTCGCGATGCGGCGCGGCGGGCGCACCGTTGGGGCCGAACGCGGGGGCGGATCGGCTTCCACGGCGGCAAGATCGAGGTCGAGCGCCCGCGGGCCCGGGGCGTGGACGGCCGCGAGATCACGATCCCGAGCTGGGAAACGGCGGCGCAGGAGGACTGGCTCGGTCGCTGGGCGATGAACCTGATGCTGATCAATGTGTCGACGCGCCGGTTCGGTCGCGCTGTCCGGCTGCCCGAGGGTGACGTGCCGGCACCGCCCGGATCGGGGGTTTCGAAGTCGGCGGCCTCGCGGAGGTTCGTAGCGCTGTCGGCGGCGCGGCTGGCCGACTTCATGGCTGCCGATCTATCCGCGCTCGACCTTCTGGTGGTGCAAATCGACGGGCTGCATCTCGGCGGCGATCTCGTGCTGGTCGCCGCGATCGGGGTTGACGGCGAAGGCAACAAGCATCCGCTGGCGCTGGTGGAAGGGGCGAGCGAGAACGCCGCGACGGTTCAGGCCCCTGCTGGACAACCTGGTCGTGCGCGGGCTCGACCCGACGATGCCAAGACTGTTTATCGTCGACGGCGCAAAAGCATTGTCGAAGGCGATCCGCCGTACCTTCGGTTCGGCCGCCGCGATCCAGCGCTGCCAGATCCACAAGGCGCGCAACATCATGGAACGCCTGCCGAAAGAGCATCATGCGGCCACCCGTCGGGTGCTGCGCCAGGCCTGGGAGCTCGATGACGCCGACAAGGCTGAAAACTTGATCCGCAATCTCGCGCGTCGACTCGACCAGCAATGGCCTGGCGTAGCGGCCAGCATCCTCGAAGGCCTAGACGAAATCCTGACCATGGTCCGGTTGAAGCTGCCAAAGGAGCTTCGTCGATCGCTCGCCTGTACCAACATCGCCGAGAACATGATGGGCACCATTCGCCGCGTCACCCGCAACGTCAAACGCTGGCGGGATGCCGGTATGGCCTTGCGATGGGTCGCGGCCGGCATGATCGAGGCCAACAAGGGCTTCCGACGATTGAAGGCGCCAGATCGGGACATCCCCGCATGAACCCGCTCCGGCGGGTTTTCTATAATGAAAAAGGCCGCCCAAGGGGCGGCCTTCGAGTAAAGCGAGCGCGACTGCACGGCTCGATTAGAAACCGCCGCTGTATCCGGTTTTTTCTTGGCCCTGAGGGTTATTGTCCGGATCATCTTCCTCTACGGCCTTCGTGATTTCGGCCTTGCGAGTTTTTTCGTCTTGCTGCTCTATCTGCGGTCTCTCGCCTCGATTCTGCTGTTGATCGGGGTTTTGCTTGTTCATAGTGTTTTGGTCGGGGTATCCAGGGTCCGGGTTCCCCGCGTCTGCAGGCGCGGATGGACGCCCTTGGCGCATATTGTCAGGCGCCGCGGGGGGGTGATCTCCCTGAGGGTCCTGGTATACATCTTTGCCAACGCTCGGACGTGTTTCGGGATCGTTCATAGCGGCACTCCTTTTTCCAGGGTGGACCTAACCAATTCCCCAACTTGCCCTCTGTTCCTCCCGCGTCCGGCGGGGTTTTTTATTGGCCTATCGGATCACCGAATTCGCCGCATCCGTCAGCGCCGGCTCACCCTCACTCATCGTGACCAACCCGCGCTGTTCCAGCAAAGCCAGATCATCACTGCGTGGCACCATGAGCTTCGCTCGCCCCGAGCGGATATCACGAAGCACCCAACGAAGTCTGATCGCAGCATCCACATCTAAGTCGCAGAGCGGGTTCGTTATCTCCCACTTCTCGTCAGTCATTGAAAACCTCTGTGCCTGGCAGCACCATTTCCGCGATTGTCAGGATCATCTCTAAGTCGCGCTTCATACCAGTCTGATCGCCGCTCTATAGGACGAAGATGGCCAGGGTCCGGATATCGACCAGCGCTTCCTCTAATGTTGGCTCTGCGGTTGCCTCACTCATGCGAACCATCCTTGTCCGCGAAACTTGTAGCTGTCTATCGATTAGCATTGCCGTTCAGAACGTTGCGAACTGGTAGACGGCTGCAACCGTACCGATTGCGACCATGCTTCGTGTCTGGCTGCGGTTTCCGCCTGCTCGGCTTTTTTCAGCAAGGCTTCTCGGACGGGACCTGGCTCCAGTTCGCTCGCATGTGCTCGCGTCTTGTTGGCCCAAGAAGTAAGGCGATCCTGAAGAGTGAGTTGCTTAAAACCACGACGTTTTGCCATTGCCGTATCCCAGACTCTCCTGAAGATAGCAGAGGACTCACGAGAACACCGATATAAACAGACCGTCGACCAGCCCCAACCCCGGGGTGGCACTTTCCACAAGTCCGGAATAGGTTTGCGCTTGCACCATGTTGCCGCCTGGCGTCTTGATCGGTGGATCGAAGCGGCGAGACCAGTTCATTCCAGCTACCACTCATTCGACGTGCCGATGTCCTCAATGAGGTGCCAGCGCCTGATCCGGTCCGGCAGAGGCTCGCATAGAACCGTTCCCACGCGGCCTTGAACTCGTTCTTCGCGGCTTCCAGACTATCAGCCGATCCATTGCATCATGACGGGATCGGGAGCGGCGGGTTGACGTTCCACGTCCAGACGAAGCCCTGCCATGAACGTTCTTCGGCAAGCCTGATCCTGCCGACGCTGCGGCCCTCATGGATCACGCAATAGTCGTTATCGAGCTTGTCGCCGGCTATGACGGTAGGTCGGAGAGGAGGTTCATCCTGCCAATTTAAGGTCACGAGGAACGAATCCTAGCGATGCTCCTCACGAACCGAGTCATGAGTCATTTGTCCCGCTCAAATTCTATGACAGCATCCAGGTCATCTGAGCTCAGCATATCTTCTGCCACCCAAGCATCTCCTTCACGCTTCAGATCACCGGGGCGGACTTGATACAGAGAGTTCCGGATTCTGGCATTAAGAGGATCAAAATCTGCCGGGAGTGTGCCGACACGGCGGCCCTGCTGCATTACCGGGAGACGTTCGAGACCCAGCCATTGGATGAGATTGTCCGCTCCGAACTGCGCAACAGCGCTTTCCTCAAGCGTCACAAAACGACCGTCGTCCAACTGATATGTGACAGTCCCGCGCCGTTCGTCTTCCTCTCTATCTATCCTCTTCATTTTCCTAGCACGCGCGCCTTAAGTCGAGACCAAGATCGGTCGTCCATGATGATAGTTTCCCAAGACAAACCTAACTCCATCCTCTTAGCTTCTGCTTTTCTTGCGTCAACCAAAACTTCGCCGTCTTCAGACGAACCGAGCATTCCGAGAATTTTTGAAAGCAGTTTCAATCGTTCGTTTTGATGAGCAACCGGCCCTTGGTGCCGTTTCTTGCGGTTGTGGCTTCTAGCTTCCCTTTGCCGCGTCGCCAAAACCCACTTACCCTCGACGCGAACTACCTTTCCCACAGCTTCCAAAGTTCGCAAGGCGCGATGGACTGATGCGATGATCGACCTGCTGCGGACGCCATGGTTGATGAGGTCCCATCGCGGAGTTGGTAGGAATTGAGTGTGGCGTAGTCTCCGGGGTGTTCAACCTCGAATCATCCGGCGTTGAAGCGTCGGACTGGAGACCACGCCATGACGAGCATTACCATGAAGCCTGATTCCTTGCAGCCTGCGGCCGATATGACCGGCGATCTTTTCGACAACTGGTTTGATCCACTTGAGGCCGAAGTGCGGGCTCGATCGCGTGAGTTCATCGAAGAACTGCTCGCAGAGGTCTACCGGACCTTTGCGATCCTGTTTCACCGCTTGCCCCCGCCTCTCCGGCGGCAGGCGGACGATCTCCTGCTGCGCTCACTATCGGGGCTCGGCGATCACATCCTGACAAGCGAACTCGAAACGTCCCTGACGACTCTGGCTGCCGCGTTGAACTCGGACGGCAGGTCGCAGTGCGCCGGGGCGATCGAGGCCGCGCAGCGCCAACTTGAACTGAGCATCGGCCGGCTCAACTCGCGCTCGACCCGCACCAGGCCGGCGGCGAGCGCTCGCGGCCGAGCGATTGAGGGATCCGATGGCGGTACACGCTTCGAAAACGGTCATCTACGCTGCGCTCTTGGGCAACACGCTGATCGCGATCAGCAAGTACGGCGCGGCCTGGCTCACCGGAAGCGCCGCCATGCTGAGCGAGGCCATTCACTCGACCGTCGACACCGGCAACCAAGCGCTCCTCCTTTACGGCCTCAAGCGCGCGGCAAGGCCCGCCGACGCGGAGCATCCGTTGGGGCATGGTCTCCAGCTCTATTTCTGGGTCTTCGTCGTCGCTGTGCTGATCTTCGGCGTCGGAGCCGGACTGTCGCTGTACCACGGCATTGAAAAGGTGCGCCATCCGCAGCCAATCGAGAACGCCTATGTGAGCTACATCGTTCTCGGGCTGGCGATAGTTTTCGAGGCTGCCGTCTGGGTCGTGGCATTCCGTGAATTCCGACGATCGCAGGGAGATTTCGGCTGGGTTTCGGCGATGCGGCGCAGCAAGGATCCGGTGGTATTCACGGTGTTGCTGGAGGACAGCGCGGCGATGCTTGGCCTCGCCGCCGCCATGGCCGGCGTCTTCCTTTCGCAGGCGCTCGATCTGCCGGTTCTCGACGGCGTAGCTTCCATTATAATCGGGTTGATCCTCGCCACTACCGCTGCCTTTCTTGCCTACGAAGCCCAGAGTCTGCTCACCGGCGAGGCAATCGCTCCAGAAACACGCGCCGATATCCGACGGATCGCTGCCGCCGAATCCGGCGTGGCCGGCATCAACGAGATGCTCACCATGCATTTCGGGCCGCGCGAGGTGCTGGTCACGCTGAGCCTCGAATTCGCCGACCAGATTTCCGCAGCTGACGTCGAGAACGCGGTAAGCGCTATCGAGCGGCGCATCCGAATGGCCCACCCGGAGGTTTTGCGGGTATTTGTCGAAGCTCAGAGCCTTCTTGCACACCGCACTGCGGCCCTCGCCCGTCTCCCGCAAACCGCGGACGCGCGGGGCCGAAATCTTGTCGAAGCTCCATCGGGAACCGCTACGAATCAAAGGCTGCGATGAATTCGAAACCCTTGGGCAACAGGTGGCCAGCCCATTCCTTATGGGCGCATCGGTGAGCCGGAGGATATCGGCCGGGCCATCGTCTGGCTTGCGTCCGACGCGTCCGACTACGTCACGGGTACAGCGCTCGTCGTCGACGGTGGGATGACGCTCTATCCCGCGTTCCGTGGCGAAGGCTGACAGAAAAGGAAGGGTAGCATGTCGAAGCCTATCGAGGACTATGGCATCATCGGTAACATGATCTCCGCAGCGCTCGTGAGCCGCGACGGGTCGATCGACTGGCTTTGCCTGCCGCGCTTCGACTCCGCTGCGTGCTTCGCTGCCCTCCTAGGCGGTCCAAAGCACGGCCGCTGGCTGCTGGCGCCTGAGGATCCCGCCTGCCGTATCAGCCGGCGCTACGTCCCCGGAACCGCGGTGCTTGAGACGCGCTTCGAGACTGCGACAGGGGCCTGCACGCTTACTGATTTCATGCCTCTCACCGACGATGAAGAGAAAGTCGATGTTGTGCGCATCGTGCGTGACGTATGGGGCGAGGTGTCGATGAGCATGGAGCTCATCCTCCGTTTCAACTACGGGCAGGCCGTTCCCTGGGTGAGACATCGCGATTACGGCCTAAGCGCCGTCGCAGGCCCCGACGCGGTCGAATTGCACACGGCCGTCGCATTGGAGGGCCGAGAAATGAAGAGCACGGCTCGCTTCACTGCTCGGGAAAACGAAGAGGTGCCTTTCACGCTCTCCTATCATCGCTCCCACAAGATGCCGCACTTCGTGCCGGATCGTTCGGAGACTATGGACCGCACGATTTCGTGGTGGCAAGAATGGTCGAAACGATGCCGCTTTGACATCAAGCACAACGTATGGCGCGATGCGGTCATCCGCTCTCTCATCACGCTTAAATTGCTGACGTTCGGACCGACAGGGGGCATCGTGGCGGCGCCGACGACGTCGCTTCCGGAAGCGATCGGCGGCAGCCGCAACTGGGATTATCGCTATTGCTGGCTGCGCGACTCCGCGCTCACTCTGTACGCGCTGTTGAACGCAGGTTATCGCGAAGAGGCGGAGGCTTGGCGGCAATGGTTGTTGCGCGCTGCTGCCGGGCATCCCGAGCAGCTTCGTATCATGTATGGCATTGCTGGCGAACGCTGGCTGCCGGAGAATGAAGTTCCTTGGCTGCCGGGCTATGAGGAGAGTTCCCCGGTCAGGGTTGGTAATGAAGCAGTCGGCCAGATGCAGCTCGACGTTTATGGCGAACTAGTCGAAACATTGCATACCGCGCGCGAAGCTGAACTGGCGCCGCTGGCCGAAGCCTGGCGCTTGCAAAGCGTCCTTCTCGATCATCTCGAGACGGTCTGGCAAAAGCCGGACAATGGGATATGGGAAGTGCGGGGAGAACCCCGAGCCTTCACCCATTCCCGGCTGATGTGCTGGGTCGCCTTCGACCGGGCTATCAAGTCCGCCGAGCATTTCGGTCTGGATGGCCCGGTTGATCGCTGGCGGGAACTGCGCGACACGATCCACGCTGATATTTGCGAAAGCGGCTTTGATCCCAAGCGCAATAGCTTCACGCAGCACTATGGCGGCGAGGCTCTGGATGCGAGCCTCCTCCTCATCCCGCAAGTCGGATTCTTGCCTGCCGACGACCCGCGCGTGGTCGGCACGATCACGGCAATCGAGCAGGAACTGGTCTGCAATGGGTTCGTGCTGCGTTATTCGCCGGACCAGGTCGATGATGGAATCGGCGGCGAAGAAGGCGCGTTTCTCGCCTGCAGCTTCTGGCTGGCCGACGCCTATGTGATGCTCGGCCGGATCGATGATGCATCAAAACTCTTCGAGAGCCTTCTGGCCGTGCGCAACGATCTCGGGCTGCTCGCGGAAGAATACGATCCCATTCGAAGGCGGCTCGTGGGCAACTTTCCCCAGGGCTTCTCACATATCGGGCTCATCGATACGGCCTTCAACCTGATCGATGCGCGCGGCCCGGCGCAGCAGCGCTCCAAGCGGGTCGCACCAACAGGCGGCAAAGCCCGGTGAACGATTTCCCGGTGCCATTAGTCGTTGACCAGCGTTTGCAGCAATGGTGGCGCGCGCATCTTTTTGCCTGAACGTGAAGTCCGCGAGAAACTCGTCGGAACGGCGGGCTGTGGCCGAATTGCCGTTTCGGAGCCGGCGCGGAACGGGACTTGCTGAGACGGTAATTCGAAGCTCGAAACCGTTACGGTGCAGACGCAATCTCGCGAAACGAAACAAGCCTATGCCGATCCTCATCCCAAAGGGCCTTGCGTACACAGCGAAGGCTTTGCTGCGCACCAGAGTCAGCCGTCCGATGGAGGAAAGCTGCGGGTGATCCTTCAATACCTGTGGCAACCGGTAATAAGGAATCCGACTGCACAGATGATGGACGTGGCGCACGCCGATATTGGCGGTAAACCAACGCAGGACGTTGGGCAGGTCATAGTGCGAGCTGCCTTGCAGCGCGGCTTCGTGACGATTCCAGCCATCGTCACGGGCCCAGAATGTATCCTCAAACTGGTGCTGGACATAGAACAGCCAGACACCGATCGAGGTGGCAAGAAGCGTGATAGGCAACTGCACAAGCAGGAATGGACCAAGCCCAAACAGCGAGACCATGGTCGCCAGAAGAACTGCGATTGCAACATTCGTCGCCATCGCGCTTAGCCAAGGTTGCCAGCCACGGCGCGTAAGTCCCATCGGCAACCGATGCCGAAAGATGAACAGATATGCCGGGCCGACTCCGAACATCACGATCGGATGCCGGTACAAGCGGTATAAGAGCTGGCCCCCCTTGGAGAGCGCCAGGAACTCACGGACAGTCAGCGTATCGATGTCGCCGATTCCGCGCCGATCGAGATTACCCGAGCTGGCATGGTGGAGGGCGTGAGCCCGCCGCCAGAAACCGTATGGCGTCAGTGTCAGCACGCCGATGACGCGCCCAACCCAATCATTCGCGAGGCGGTGGCGGAAGAACGATCCGTGGCCGCAATCGTGCTGGATCATGAAAAGACGCACGAGAAAGCCCGCAGCCGGCACAGCTAGCAGCAATCCAATCCAATAGCCGGCATCGAGAGTAGCCCACGTTATAACCTGCGGATTCCGATTTATTCCGGCCGGGTATTCCGATTTGAAGCCGGCCACTGTTCCGACATGAAGCCGGCCACCGTTCCGACATGAAGCCGGCCGGGTTTTTGGAAGTCGGCG